>CASEVW010000101.1 GCA_949291395.1 uncultured Oscillospiraceae bacterium
GTCATTGAGCAAATGATTCATCATCCTTTGACTGATCAGGGCATCGAAAAGTTCAAAGCCGACTATGTAAAGGTGTTTGGTGAGTAATATGACAAAGGAAGAACGCTTGAAGCTGCAGATTGCAGCCTGCAAGGTGCGCATGGGCGTGATTGAATCCACCCACGGCGCCAAAGCCGGGCACCCCGGCGGCAGCCTGTCCGCCGCCGATATGTTTACTTACCTTTATAATAAGGAAATGCGCATCGACCCCGCCAACCCGAAATGGGCGGACCGGGACCGGTTCGTGCTCTCCAAGGGACATACCGCGCCGGGGCTGTACAGCGCTCTGGCCTATCGGGGATTTTTCCCGGTGGAGGACCTGCCCACCCTGCGCCACATTGACAGCTATCTGCAAGGCCACCCCAATATGAACACGGTGCCCGGTGTGGACATGAGCACTGGCAGCCTGGGCCAGGGCATCTCCTGTGCGGCAGGCATGGCCAAAGCCGCCAAGTACCTGCACAAGGATGATGTGCGTGTGTATGCTCTCCTGGGCGATGGCGAGATCGAGGAGGGGGAAGTGTGGGAAGCGTTCCTCTTCGCCGCCAAGTACAAACTGGACAATCTCTGTGTCATTATTGACCTGAACGGGCTGCAGATCGACGGCCCCACCAGCGAAGTGATGCCCACCGACCCGGTGGATGCCAAGATGCGGGACTTCGGGTTCCGTACCGTCACCATTGACGGTCACGACTTCGCCCAGATCGAAGATGCGTTCCAGTATTTCCACACCCAGACAGGCGCCCCCACAGCCGTCCTGATGAATACTACCAAGGGCAAGGGCGTCAGCTACATGGAGAACCAGGTAGGCTGGCACGGCAAGGCCCCCAACGACGAGGAATACAAGATTGCCATGGACGAGCTGAACGCTCAACTGGCAGAACTGGAGGCGCAGGTATGAGTGAGGTCAAAAAAATTGCCACCCGCGACAGCTACGGCGCCGCGCTGGTAGAACTGGCCAAGGACCATCCCGACGTGGTGGTGCTGGATGCCGACCTGGCCGCCGCTACCAAGACCGGCGTTTTCAAAAAAGCCTATGCCGACCGCCATTTTGACTGCGGCATTGCCGAGAGCAACATGATGGCCACCGCCGCCGGTATGGCGGCGATGGGGCTGGTGCCGTTTGCGTCCAGCTTTGCCATGTTCGCGGCGGGCCGCGCCTTTGAGCAGGTGCGCAACTCCATCGGCTACCCCCACCTGAACGTCAAGATCGGCGCCACCCACGGCGGCATCTCGGTGGGCGAGGACGGTGCCTCCCACCAGTGCTGCGAGGATTTTGCGCTCATGCGCTCCATCCCCGGCATGACGGTGCTTTGCCCTGCCGACGACGTGGAAGCCCGCGCCGCCGTCAAGGCTGCCTATGAGCACGAGGGCCCCGTCTACCTGCGGTTCGGCCGCCTGGCGGTGCCGGTATTCCATGACGAAGCCAGCTTCAAATTTGAGATTGGCAAGGGCGAGCAGCTCACCGAGGGCAGCGACGTGGCGATTTTTGCCACTGGTCTGGAAGTGGGCGAAGCCCTCACCGCTGCCGAGCAATTGAAAAACGAGGGCATCCAGGCCCGGGTCATCAACCTCTGCACCATCAAGCCGCTGGACGAGGAACTGGTCGTCAAGGCGGCCAAAGAGTGCGGTGCCGTCGTCACCTGCGAGGAGCACAGCATCCTGGGCGGTCTGGGCGAAGCCGTGGCCGCCGTACTGGGCGAGCAGTGCCCGACGAAGATGCGCCGGGTAGGCGTGAAGGACGTTTTCGGTCACTCCGGCCCCGCCTGGGATCTGCTGGAGCAGTTCGGCCTGCGTTCCGACGCCATCATCGCCGCTGTAAAGGAGCTGGTGTAAGATGATCGCCATCGGCTGCGACCACGGCGGATACGAACTCAAGCAGAAGATTTTGGCTCACCTGCGGCAGCGCGGACTGGAATACCGGGACTTCGGCTGTGATTCTACCGCTTCGGTGGATTACCCCGTCTATGGCAAGGCGGTGGCCCATGCCGTGGCATCGGGCGAGTGCGAAAAAGGCATTGTCATCTGCAGCACCGGTATCGGCATCTCCATCGCCGCCAACAAGGTGCCCGGCATCCGCTGCGCGCTGTGCGGGGATTGCTTCTCTGCCAAAGCCACCCGCCTGCACAACAACGCCAACGTGCTTGCTCTGGGCGCGCTGGTCACCGGACCCGGCCTGGCGCTGGAGATCGTGGACATCTTCCTGGACACGCCTTTCTCGGAGGAGGAGCGTCACAGCCGTCGGGTATCTCAGCTGGAGGAAGAATAATGTTTGAACTGTGTGCATCCATTCTGGCCGCCGACTTTGCCAATCTGGAGCGGGACATGCGGGCGGCCAATGCCGCCGGTGTGGATGCCTTTCACATCGACGTGATGGACGGGCACTTTGTGCCGGCCATCTCCTTTGGTACGGGCATGGTGCGTACGATGGAACGCCTGACCACCAAACCCCTAGACGTTCACCTGATGGTGGAAAAGCCGCTGGATTTTCTGCCGGAACTGGAGGAACTGGGGGTAAAGCGGGTCTCGGTCCATTACGAGATCCCGGGCGGGCCGGAAGCGGCACTGCGGGCCATCTGCGCCGCCGGGATGCAAGCCGGGCTGGTACTCAACCCCGAAACGCCGGTGGAATCGGCCCTGCCGTACCTGGCCCAAATTTCGCAGCTGCTGCTGATGACGGTACACCCCGGTCGCGGTGGGCAGGTCTATCTGCCTGGCAGCAACGAGAAGATCGCTGCTGCCAAAAGTCTGCTGCAAGGGCAGGGGAGCAATACCGTCATCCAGGTGGATGGCGGCATCACCCCTGGTACCCTGCCCGGCGCCTATGCGGCCGGGGCACGGAGCATTGTGGCGGGTAGTGCGGTTTTCTATGGAAACATATATCAAAATGTGTGTGCATTGCGTTCGGAGAAGGCAAAACCGTAGATGTTTGTAGTAAAAGGCGGCGCCAAAAAAAGAGCAGACTGTTTGGCAAATGAATGTACCGCAAAATCTGTATGGGTTAATTGCCCGGTTTGCCACAATAAGACGAAAACAAAGATTTATCAAGATACATTGGCGCTTCGTTTCCCGATGTATTGCCCGAAATGCAAAAAGGAAATGCGGGTAGATATCATCCGAAGAAAAATCTATCCCTGCACGAAGGTCTATAAATAGCAGCAAGGCCCGCTTTTCATGTAACTGAAAAGCGGGCCATTTTCTTAAACGGTTTCTACTTCGCCAACTTCATCCATTCGCCGTGTGTGGATCAGGATCTCGCGATTGATGGATAACAGCATCTCCAGTTCGTCACCGGTGCAGCCAGCAAGCATGCGCTGAAATTGATTCAGCATAGTGTCAACATCGCTACGCTCCGGGTAAAAGATTGCATTGGCATCGATGCCCAGAAAACGGAACAACAGATAGATGGATTCAAATTCCGGGTTGGCAACGCCGCGTTCAATATTGGAAATTGATTTCCCTGTCACACCAATCGTTTCGGCAAGCTCTTCCTGCGTCAAGCCATGAGCGATTCGCGCAGCCTGCACTACGGCAGCGAGCTTTTCAGAAACATCATACATCCCGTTCACCCCAAGAAACAAATTTCGACAATTTCGTGCTAAATACATTGTATTGTTGTCTGTTGGCAAGTTGAACGAATGTAAATTCCATATTGAAAAGAAATAAAATTCTAAATTGGGAAGGGGAAACTTGGTTGGCTGTAACAAAGCGTTGCCAGAAAATAATACAAAACATTATTTTCAACTGATCGTATAGCGCACACACGCAGCATCCAGGAAAAATATTTCTATCCTGCCGTAAAGAGCAGAGAGCAGGTGCCCTGTGGCACTAGCTCTTCTGCTCTTTTTGTTTTGTTAGCTTAAGCGTAAGGACAACCCCCGGCTATGCCGGGGAGTGTAAAGAAATTATATAGTGAAAAAGACCTTCTGGTAGAATAAAGTTGCGGTCGGCCAACTGCAACAATAAAACCAGGAGGTCTTTTAAC
>CASEVW010000102.1 GCA_949291395.1 uncultured Oscillospiraceae bacterium
CAAAACCGGAAAGACGTCCGGGTGTAGCGCAGTTTGGTAGCGCGCTTGAATGGGGTTCAAGAGGCCGTGAGTTCGACTCTCGCCACTCGGACCAAAGCCATCAGTCAGTTGACTGGTGGCTTTTTTGTTGTTACAATGCGGATTTGCGGGCGGTTCCGTTACACGGGACCGCCCTTTTTGTACGTCTGATTTGGGGCCTGTTTTGCCCTCGATTTTCAGCCCGTAATGAATGGATAATGAACCGCCCCAACGCAAAAGAGCCTGGAGTATGGCCTTGTTATCAAAAATCCACAAAAGGCACAGCATGACGGCTTTTTCGTGTTCGTTAAAACGTAAAATTTTTGAGCGTGATATTGTGCGAGTTGATAATGCGTCAGTGTGCTTGGCATGTTTGGCATCAATAGGGGCCGCTTTCAGAAAGTTTGCTCCAAACGCAAGACAGAACCAGAGCTTACGTAAAGTAAGCCGCTGCGCATATTTTCCTAAAAATGTGAGTCAAGTCCACTCAGCAGCGGTCAGAAACTCCCGGATGTTTTTGTGCTTGATGCCGTTGCGGCTCATGTCCAGCTCATCCATGGTGACCACATATTTAGGAAAGTTGTCCCGGATGGAGTCGTATACCCCAAACTCCCGCTGGACAGTGTTTTCGTCTGCCAGCAGATAGGCCACCTGCACATACAGCTTTTGTCCCCGCTGATTGCAGACAAAGTCGATCTCCTTATCGCCGACCTTGCCTACTGTTACCTGATAACCTCGGCGGACAAGTTCCAGGTATACAATGTTTTCCAGAATAAGATTGATGCTCCGCATGTTTCCGCCAAAGACAGCCTCCCGGATGCCGTGATCGGCAATATAGTATTTTTCGTTGGTGGAAAGGATCTGCTTGCCTTGCAGGTCTTCCCGTTTTACCTGGTAGAACAGGTAAGAGTCGCAGCAGTATTTGATGTAATTGAGTACGGTGTCGGTGGATGTAGCACGCCGTTCGTTTTTGAGAAACTTCACAAGGGAAGTTGCGGAGAAGGTAGTCCCCACGTTTGCCATCACATAGGCAATGATGCGCTCCAGCAGATCCACATCCCGCACCTTGTTTCGCTTTACAATGTCCTTTAACTGGACCGAGTTGAACAGATCGGTGAGATACTGCTTTGAGGGTTCTTCTTCGTAGCGGATATTGGAAAGATAGGGCATACCCCCGGCCACAAGGTATTTCTGAAAACATTGAGATTCCGATGCAGCCGGTTCGACGGTGCGATACAGCTCCAGAAACTCACCGAAGGAAAACGGATAGATGACAAATTCCACATAGCGCCCGCCCAAATAGGTGGCAAGTTCGCCGGACAGCAGCTTGGCGTTTGAGCCGGTGATATAGATATCACAATCCAGCGCCACACGCAGTGAGTTGACGCATTTTTCCCAGTCGGCAACTTCCTGCATCTCATCAAAGAACAGGCGGACTTTGCCCGCTATCTTCTCGGCTCGCTTTAGGATCTCTTCATGCAGGGCCATTGCATTGGCAAGGTGTGCATAGCGCAGATCTTCAAAGTTGATGGAGATAAACGTATCCGGGTTCACACCGGAGGCAACCAATTCCTCCTGGATCAGCTGCAGCATCACAGACTTTCCGGCCCGGCGGATGCCGGTCATCACTTTGACCAAGTCGCTGCCAATAAAAGGCCGGATGCGTCGCATGTACATTTCTCGTTTGATCAATGAGATCCCTCCATTCTGGCTTTCCTTTAGTATATATCCTATATATTAGAAAATCAATCGAATTTTATCGAGTATAAACGAGTGAAATTTAATCTGAATATTTTATTCCAGTATAAAATGAAAATGCCTGTCCCGGACAAAAATACTAGAACCTGTTTACATATATTCCCGGATATGGTATCATATTTTTGTCAAGTTTGCGCCACGAAGGCGCACCGCAAAACCACACGATCTAAAATTCGATTTTGATATGCCACGAAGGCATAGCGCTCTGTCAAGGATGGGCAGGGCCTTGCTTTCGCGGCTTTTTTTGTACAAAAAAGGCCGCTGAACACCAAAAATGAGAGAAAAGGAGTGGGGCGTCCCCATGAAAAAACGAATGTTATCTGCTCTTTTGGCAGTCAGCCTGGCGCTAGGGCTGGCGGCCTGCGGCTCTGACAGCGGCACGGCTGCCAGCACGGCGGCTTCCGGCCAGACCACGGCCAGCGAAACGGAACAAGACCGGGTCGTGGTGGTGATGAGCCCGGAATCCGAGCCGGAAGCCGGCTTCGACCCGGCCTATGGCTGGGGCGCGGGGGAGCACGTGCACGAGCCGCTGATCCAAAGCACCCTGGTGGTCACCGGCAGCGATATGTCCATTCAATACGACCTGGCCACCGACATGCAGGTGAGCGAGGACGGCTTGACCTGGACCGTGACCATCCGGGACGACGTAAAGTTCACCGATGGCCAGCCCCTCACCGCCCAGGACGTGGCCTTTACCTACAACACCGTCAAAGAAAAGAGCACTGTCAACGACTTTACCATGCTGGACTATGCACAAGCGGCGGACGACACCACCGTGCTCTTCCACATGAACCGGCCCTATTCGGTGTGGCCCTACTCCATGGCAGTGGTGGGCATCGTGCCGGAGCACGCTTACAATGAGAACTACGGCCAGGCGCCCATTGGTTCCGGCCGCTACATGCTGAAACAGTGGGACAAGGGCCAGCAGATCATCCTGGAAGCAAACCCGGATTATTACGGCGGGGAAGTGAAGATGAAGCAGGTGGTGGTGCTGTTCATGAGCGAGGACGCCGCCTTTGCCGCCGTGAAGGCCGGGCAGGCGGACGTGGCCTACACCGCCGCAGCCTATGCCGACCAGACGGTGGAGGGCTATGAACTGCTTTCGGTGAAAACGGTGGACAACCGGGGCATCAACCTGCCCGCCATGCCCTTTGACGGCACGAGCGGCAACGATTTCACCGCCGACGCCCGGGTGCGCCAGGCCATCAACATCGGCTTTGACCGGCAGGAGATGATCGACAACGTGCTGAACGGCTATGGCACCCCGGCCTACAGCGTCTGTGACGGGATGCCCTGGTATTCGCCGGACAACCAGGTCAGCTATGACCCGGAACAGGCCGCCGCCCTGTTGGACGAAGCGGGCTGGACGCTGAACGCCGACGGCCTGCGGGAAAAGGACGGCCAGACCGCCCAGCTGAACCTGCTCTATCCCATGGGAGACTCCACCCGCCAGGCCCTGGCGGCGGATCTGGCGAACCAGCTGCGCCGTCTTGGCATCGAGACCTCCACCGAGGGCGTGGGCTGGGACACCGCCTACGACCGGGCCCTCAGCGAGCCGCTGGTGTGGGGCTGGGGCTCCCACAGCCCCATGGAGCTGTACAACATCTACCACACGGTGAATGGCACGGCGGAATACTCGCCCTATGCCAACGCCCGGGTGGATGAATTGATGGACCAGGCGCTGGCTACTTCGGACCTGGAAGAAGCCTACCAACTGTGGCAGCAGGCCCAGAGCGAGGAACTGGTGAATGATGTGCCCTGGGTGTGGATGGTGAACGTGGACCATCTGTTCTGGGTGGACCAGGACCTGGAAGTGGCCCAGCAGAAGCTGCACCCCCACGGCCACGGCTGGTCCATTGTAAACAACGTGGACCAGTGGAGCTGGAAGCGGGCGGAATAAACCAAACGGAAAGGGAAGTGGACCTATGGCAGGGCGCATCGCCAAAAAGGCGGCGGGACAATTCATGAAAATGCTGCTGCTCATGGCCGGCGCCAGTTTGGCGGCGTTTTTGCTGCTGAGCCTGTCGCCCATCGACCCATTGCAGCAGAACGTGGGCCAGGCGGCCCTGGGCAGCATGAGCCAAGAGCAGATCGCCCGGCTGGAAGCCTATTGGGGCGTGGACACCCCGCCGCTGGAGCGCTTTGCCGCCTGGGCAGGGGGGATGCTCCGGGGCGACTGGGGCACCTCGCTGCTCTACCGGCAGCCGGTGCTGTCGGTGATCGGCGCAAAGCTGGCAAACTCCCTCTGGCTGCTGGTGCTCAGCTGGGTCATCTCCGGCCTGCTGGGGTTTGGGCTGGGCCTGCTGGCGGGGGCCTTTGCGGGCCGCTGGCCGGACAAGCTCATCAAGGGCTGGTCCATGGTCATCGCCAGCACCCCGGCGTTCTGGCTGGCGCTGCTGCTGTTGATGATCTTCGGGGTCTGGCTGGGGGTGCTGCCCATCGGCCTCAGCGTGCCCATCGGGCTGGAAAGCGATGCGGTGACCCTGGCGGACCGGCTGCGCCACGCAGTGCTGCCGGCCTTGGCCCTCAGCATCACCGGCACCGCCTCCATCACCCTGCACACTAGAGAAAAGGTAGTGGAGATTTTAGGCAGCGACGCGGTGCTGTTCGCACGTGCCCGGGGTGAAAGCCAGAAAAGCATTGTGCTGCGGCACTGCCTGCGGGGGGCGCTGTTGCCCGCCATCACCCTGCAATTTTCCTCTCTGGGGGAGATCTTCGGCAGCTCGGTGCTGGTGGAGCAGGTATTTTCCTATCCCGGCCTGGGCCAGGCGGCGGTGGCCGCAGGCCTTGGCAGCGATCTGCCGTTGCTGTTGGGCATCACCGTGATCAGCAGTGGTATGGTGTTTTTTGCAAATTTCATTGCGGACTGCCTGTACGGACTGGTGGACCCCCGCATCCGAAAGGGGGCGCACCGGTGATGCACACAAAACGACTGGCGCCCCGCACGGCGGCGGCCCTCCGGCTGGCGCTGGCGGCGGCGGTGCTGCTGGCGGTGACGGTGCTGGGCATCGCCTGCCAGGAACAGGCCATGGCTGTGGATTTTGCCCGCAAGAATCTGGCCCCCGGCGGGGAATGCCTGTTTGGCACCGACTGGATGGGCCGGGATATGCTGGCCCGCACCCTCACCGGCCTGTCCCTGAGCATCCGCATCGGGGTGGTCACGGCGGCGGTGAGCGCTCTCTTCGCCCTGCTGGTGGGCACCGGCGCGGCGCTGCTGGGCCGCTGGGCGGACGCCGCCCTCACCTGGATCATCGACCTGTTCATGGGCATCCCTCACATCCTGCTGCTGGTGCTGCTGTCCTGTGCCTGCGGCCGGGGCTTTTGGGGCGTGACGGTGGGCATCGTGTTCACCCACTGGATGAGCCTTGCCCGGGTCATCCGGGGCGAGGTCTTGCAGCTGAAACAAAGCGGTTACATCCAGGTGGCCCGGAAGCTGGGGGCAAGCCCGGCGGCCATCGCCAGAAGACACATCCTGCCCGGCGTGCTGCCCCAGTTTTTCACCGGGCTGGTGCTGCTGTTCCCCCATGCCATCCTGCATGAGGCCAGCGTCACCTTTCTGGGCTTTGGCCTCACCAGCGAGCAGCCGGCCATCGGCGTGATCCTATCCGAGAGCATGCAGTACCTGGCCACCGGCCGCTGGTGGCTGGCCCTGCTGCCCGGCATCTGTCTGGTGGCAGTGGTGCTGCTGTTCGAGCTGGCGGGCCGGAGCCTGGCCGCCCTGTGGGACGTGACCGGGGCAAAGGAGGACGTATGACGAAACAGCAAACACAGCCCCCGTTGCTGGAAGTGGAGCACCTCACCGTCTCCTTTTCCCGGTATGCCAGGGGCTTTCGGCGCATCACCCTGCCCGGCGTGCGGGATCTGAGCTTTACTTTGCAAAAAGGGGAGCTTTTGGCGGTGGTGGGGGCTTCCGGCAGCGGCAAAAGCCTGCTGGCCCACCGGCTGCTGGGCATCCTGCCCCGCAACGCCGCCGTGGGAGGCCGGGTGCGCTACAAGGGCCAGGCGCTGGACGATAAGCTGGCGGCCCGGCTGCGGGGCAGCGAGATCGTGCTGGTGCCCCAGAACGTCTCTTATCTGGACCCGCTGATGCAGGTGGGGCCGCAGGTGCAAGGG
>CASEVW010000103.1 GCA_949291395.1 uncultured Oscillospiraceae bacterium
GCGTTTGCCGGCGGCGCTTCTGCCGTTTTGTTCACTGCATCCGGCTGCCGTAGCGGCGCAGGATCGCTTCCAGCACGCCGCCGCCCACCGCCCGGGCCTTGTCCGAGATGGTGGTGCAGTCCGCCTGGGGGCCCCGGGGGTCCACGTCGCCGCACTTAAAGCCCGGCGTCACCTGGATGCCCTCGTGCAGCATTCCCCGGATCATGCCGCCGATCTGCACCTTCAGTTCCGTATCCCCCACACGGGCCACCGTCTGGCCGGCTTCCACCAGGTCGCCGATGGCGCACAGGGGCTGGAACGTGCCGCTGACGGTGCTGCGGATGATGCGCTCGCCGGTATAGCCCATGATATTGCCGGGCTGGCCGGAGTTCGGCGCCGCCGGGCCCTCTTCGATCACCCGGCCCAGCCGGTGGCCCCGCTTGGTCTCGATCACGTAATGGCAGTCCTCCCCGGCGCAGAAGCCCGGCCCCACGCCGATGACCAGCGGCGCGTCGGTGATGCGGGTGCCCAGGTTCCGTTTGGCCAGGATAGCGTCCACCACAGCGGCGGGGGCCAGGGCCGGGATGCACCGGCCCGCCGGGTCCGGGATCACCGCCACCTGCCGTTTTTGCACCGCCGCCAGGGCAGCGTCGGCATCCGGGCAGGCCACGGCGGTCACCCCCTCCACGGTGTAGCTGCCCTCTTCCAGGGCGGTGGAAAAGGCCACGGTGCGCCGGATGCAGGTGGGCTTTTCGATCTCGGTCATTACAATGTCAAAGCCGCACTGCCACAGCCGCCAGCCAATGCCGGTGGCGATGTCGCCCGCGCCTCGGATCAGGATCAGCATGATTCATTCCTCGTTCCATTCATGTTTTTGTAAGGCGGCGCTCACGATCTGCGCCCCGTTTTCCGCCCGGATAGTCTCCACCACCCGGCGCAGAGCGTCCGGGCCGCAGGTGTCTTTCTGGTTCAGCAGCACCGAAAAGCGCCGGCCCTGGGTGTGTTTGGCAAGGCCCCATTCCGCCGCCCCGATGCGGCCCAGGAGCTCCGGGGTGAGGACCGCGTCCAGCGGCACGCCCAGCCGCTGGGCGGCGATCTCCACCCGGAAACAGGCCGCTTCCAGCGGCTGCCCCAGGCAGGAAAGCCCCAGCACCCCGATCACCTGGCCGGTGCGGGCGGGCAGGGCCGGTTCCCGTTCCCCCGGCGCCTTGCAGGGCAGGCGGCGGGAGCCGTCCGCTTCCACCAGCAGGCAGTCCGCCTGTTCCAGCAGCTGTTCCAGCTGCCCATCGGCAAGGCCGGTGCATTTTCCCCGTTCATCCAGCGGGCCGGTGACCACCGCAAGGCCCTTCTGTTCCAGCCGCTGCCGGATGGCCTGCTCATCTTCCGGCGGCAGCCCCGGGCCGTACCGGGCCGGGTCCGGCGGGAAGATGTGGGTGGTGGTGGTCACGATGACCCGTTCGCCCCGCCCGGCCAGCTCTTCTGCCAGGGTGAGCATGGCGGTGGTCTTGCCCCCCGCCCCCACCAGGGCGGTGATGCCCGGCCGGACTTGTAAAAGGTCTGCCAGGCACATGTTCTGCGGCATCCCTCCGCCCTCCTTTCCTGTTTTTCAGGCGTTATATCATGTTAAATATAACGCATCCCGGGCCAAAAAGCAAGCTGCGAGCGGGGCGTGTTTTCCTTGTATCCCGCCTGCAAAAGCCGTATAATAAAGGCAAACATCCATTGCAAAGGGGGGCATGGCCCATGGCAGAGCAGGAGCAGGTATTTGAAACGGTGGCGCTGGCCGGCGAGGTGCTGCTGGCCAGCGGGGCGGAGATCTCCCGCGTGACCGACACCATGGAGCGCATCGCCCGGGCCTACGGCTGCCCCGAGCTGGACACCTTTATCGTGAGCAACGGGGTGCTGCTTTCCTCCGGGGGCAACGGCCGCCGCTACCAGGCCAAGGTACGGCATGTTCCCCTGGGCGGGGGCCGGCTGGACCGCATCGACGCGGTGAACCAGCTCTCCCGGGAGATCGGCCTGGGGCTGCACACCCCCGCCGAGGCCTATGCCCGCCTGAAAGAGATCCAGACCGCCCCGCCCCGGCCCCGCTGGCAGCAGATCCTGGCTTCCGGCGTGGGCAGCGCCGCCTTCTGTTACCTGTTTGGCGGCACGCTGTGGGATGCCGCCGCCGCATTTTTGTGCGGCCTTGCGCTGTACGTCTATTTCCTTTTGCTGGTGCGGGGGCGGCTTTCCAAGATCGCCATGAACATCAGCGGCGGGGCGGTGGTGACGGTGCTGTCCCTGTTTTTGGTGCATCTGGGCATCGGGGCCAATTTGGAAATGGTCACCGCCGGGGCGGTGGTGCCCCTGCTGCCCGGGGTGGCCTTTACCAACGGCATCCGGGACATTGCCGACGGGGACTATATCTCCGGCAGCGTGCGCCTGCTGGACGCCATTCTGGTGGTGGCCTGCCTGGCCCTGGGCGTGGGCGCGGTGATGGCGGCCTACAGCCGCTGGATCGGAGGTTGAGGGAATGTTTCGTCTGATCGCTGAGACCGTTGCCGCGGGCGTCGGCACCGTGGCCTTTGCCCTGATCTTCCATGTGCCCACCCGGTATTTTGCCCGCTGCGGCTTTACCGGGGCGGCGGGCTGGCTGGTGTATCTGCTCTTCCGGCCCGGCCTGGGCAGCCTGCCCGCCATCTTTCTTGCCACCTTCGCGGTGCTGTGCATCTCCCGCTTTTCGGCGGTGCAGCTGCGCTGCCCGGCCACCATCTTCCTCATTTCAGGCATCTTTCCGCTGGTGCCGGGCCTTGGCATCTATCAGACCGCCTACGCCTTTGTGAACAACGCCACGCAAGAGGCGGGCAGCATCGGCTTTGCCACCTTAAAGACCGCCATCGCCATGGTGCTGGCCATCCTGCTGGGGCTGGAACTGCCCGGCAGCTGGTTTTCCCGCCTGGCGGGGCGCTGGTCCCGCTGATCCTGTTCCCTCATCCGCCCCTCACCCCTGACCTTTTGGGAGAGAGCCTATGATCGACCTGAGCCATCTGGAAAAATACCGGGAAAACAACCGCCTGGAGGCAAAGCGCGCCCAGGGCGGTCTGCCCCACAGCATCTGGGAGACCTATTCCGCCTTTGCCAACTCCTTTGGCGGGCTGCTTTTGCTGGGCGTGATCGAAGACAAGCAGGACAAGACCCTGGCCTCGGTGCCCCTGCCAGACCCGGAGGGCCTGGTGCGCCAGTTCTGGCAGATCGTGAACGACCCGGCCCGGGTGAGCGCCAACATCTTGCAGGAAAACGATGTGTGGATCGACGAGAGCGGCGGCAACCGCATCGTCATCATCCGGGTGCCCCGGGCCCACCGGCACGACCGCCCGGTGTACATCGGCGGCGACCCCTTCAGCGGTTCCTACCGGCGCAACGGCGAGGGGGACTATCACTGCACCCCCGACGAGGTGCGCACCATGATGCGGGACCAGGCGGACCTGCCCCAGGACCTGCGGGTGCTGGAAGGGCTGGACCGTTCCGCCTTTCACAAAGGCACGGTGGCCCGCTACCGGGCCCGGCTGCTGCGCCAGCATCCCGGCCATGTGTGGGGCGAGCTGGGGGACGAAGCCTTTCTGCACCGGGTGGGGGCCATGGCCCGGGGCCAGGGCGGCAGGCTGCATCCCACCGCCGCCGGGCTGCTTTTGCTGGGCCGGCGGGACGCCATCCGCCGCAGCTACCCCCACTACCGGCTGACCTACCGGGAGCAGATCCGGGAGGGCATGACCTACCGGCTGTGTTCCGACAATGGCAGCTGGAGCGGCAACCTGTTTGATTTTTACTTCACGGTGGCGGACCGCATCTGCCGTTCGCCCCTTTTGACCCAGGGCCAGCAGCGGCCGGACCAGGAGACCCCGGTGCAGCTGGCCATCCGGGAGGCGCTGGCCAACGCCCTTATCCACGCCGACTACCAGGACCGGCAGGGCCTGGTGATCCAAAAACAGCGCAAGCGGCTGTACATCACGAACCCGGGCTGCTTCCGGGCGGATATGCGGGACGCCATGGCCGGCGGCGTTTGCGACCCCCGCAACGCCGGGCTCACCGAGCTGTTCCGCCTGGTGGGCGTGGGCCGGCGGGCGGGCAGCGGCCTGCCCCAGATCCGGGCAGTATGGCGCCAGCAGGGCTGGGCCGAACCCACCATCCAGGAACATCTGGGGCCGGATTCCACCAGCCTGCTGCTCTCCTTTGAGCCCCGGCCCGCCCTTCCCCCGGCGCCCAAAACGGCGGACGGGCGGGAGGCCATTCTGGACTACCTCACCGACCATGTGCACTGCACCCTGCCCCAGCTGGCCCAGGCGCTGGGATTTTCCCAGCGGCGGACAGCCCGCCTGCTGGAGGAGCTGACCGCCGCCGGAGCGGTGGAGCCCGCCCCCGGCCAGGGGTATCAGCTGAAAGCATGATTTCAAAAATATAAAATTTATGTCCCAAGCCACGGGCATGTACCGGGGCTTGGGACACTTTGACAGAAAAGGGTACTGGGGGAAACCAATAAGCATCCCCCGTGCAAGGCACGGGGTGTGCGTTTGGTGTCCCTCAGAAGTCTGTCGAACCATTTCGACAGACTTAAAAAGGACCGTTTGGAAACATTCCAAACGGTCCTTTTTCAGGTTGTTTTGTTCGCCAAAAGCGCTTACACGATCTTGTTGTACAGCTCCACCACCTGCGCCTCGCTGGCGGGGATGGGGTTGTCGGCCATGCAGCGGTCCTTCAGGGCGTTGGGCGCCATCTCGGCGGCCTTCTCGGCGCAGAGCGCGCGCTTTTCCGCATCGGCGATCTTGGCCGGCACGTTCACCAGGCGCATCAGCTCCTGGATGCGGCGGATCAGGCTCTCCACGGCGATGTTGTCGTTGTGGCAGCAGCAGTCCAGGATCGCGGCGATCTTGGCGTAACGGCTGCGTACGTGCTCGTCCCGGCTGTTGAACCGCACGATGTGGGGCAGCAGCATGGCGTTGCACCGGCCGTGGGACATATGCACCACGGCGCCCATGGCATGGGCCATGCTGTGGCACAGGCCCAGACCGGCGTTGTTGAAGGCGATGCCCGCCATGCAGGAAGCATTTTGCAGGCACTTGCGGGCCTCAAAGTCGTTGCCGTTCTTCACGGCCCGTTCCAGATACTGGAACACGGCGACCACGGCCTTTTCCGCCAGCGCGTCGGTCATGTCGTTGGCCCGGGGAGACACATAGGCCTCCAGGGCATGGGTCAGCACATCCAGGCCGGTGTCTGCGGTGACCGCAGCGGGAACGCTCAGGGTCAGGGCGGGGTCCAGGATGGCCACTTCCGGCAGCAGCTCGTCGGATACCAGGGGGTATTTTACCCCAGCCTGGGGATCCGAGATCACCGAGAAACTGGTCACCTCGCTGCCGGTACCGCTGGTGGTGGGAACGGCCACCAGACGGGGCTTTTCCACCTTGGCGGAATGGGTATAGATGTAGTTGACCGCCTTGCTGGTATCAATGGCGGAACCGCCGCCCATGGCGATCACGGTGTCCGGGGCAAAAGCCGTGATGCGGCTCACGCCCTCGCTCACCACAGCGATGGTGGGATCGGGGATGATCCCGTCAAACACTTCCCAGGCAGCGCCCATCTGATCCAGACGGTCGGTGATCTGGCGGGAAGCGCCGGATTTTGCCAGGAAGGGATCGCAGAACAGCAGCGCCTTTTTGATGGGCAGCGCTTTCAGCTGATCCAGCGCGTTTTCGCCCATGGCGATGTTAGCGCCGATCGTAAAAAATTCCATGTTGTCACACACCTTCCGCAATTCCAATGTAGGCTTTTACATCCGCAAGGCCGGACTTATCCTTGTTGCTGATGTGGAAGATCCGCTCGCAGCCAGCCAGTTCCAGCTTTTCCTCTGCGATGCGGATCATGGAGGGGTCGGTGGCCAAGTCGGTCTTGCTCACCATGCCGATGGCGGGTTTACCGAACATGCCGGCAAAGCCGGGGGCAAACATGCACTGCTCGTCGGTGCAGTCCTGCACCAGCACGATCATGTCCGCATCCGCGGCAGTAATGATCAGGGCGCGGTAAAGGGTCCGGTTTTCCACAAACTCGCCCGGGGTGTCGATGGCGTTGTTGACGATCTCCACCGCCTGGGTCTTTTTGTAGTTCAGGTCCTCACCATAGATCGCCTGGCAAAAACTTGTTTTCCCGGCTCCGGTGCGCCCCACAAGCATGATCTTTTTCATCCGTTGCCCGCTCCTTTTTTAGGTTCTCGTAATGGGCGCCGGGGTAAAGTTCAGCCCGCCGTTGCCCAGTGTTTCCATAACTGCCCGCAGCGACGCTTCCACGCTTTCCACGTCGCCGTTGATGACCACGGAACCGCTGAACCGGTCCACGAAAGCCAGCGACACGTCGCCCGCTTTGCTGGCCACGTCGCCCGCGATGATGGCTGCCTCGCTGGGGGTGATGGTCATGATCCCGATGGCGCCGGTGTAATCGCCTACGATACCCAGCTTTTTGTACAGGTCAGGCACCGGGTTGGCGATGATGTGCGCCAGCGTGACCTGTTTGCCAGGTACGAATTCTTGAATAATACGTGTTTTTTGTTCCATCTGTTCCATCATAGTTCGTTCATCCTTTTTCTGTAAGGCCGCGGAACAGCGGCTTTTCCGGCCGTGGGATGACCACGGATTCCAGCAAACGCCCGTTTTCCTGCGCTTTTGCCGCCGCGATCTCCACCGCGGCACTTACTGCCGCCACGTCCCCGGTGACTACCAGGTAGGATCTTCCTCCGATGCCGCCGCCCAAACGAAGCTCCAACAGGGCCACGTCGGCGGCTTTTACGGCGGCATCTGCCCCCAGGATAGACCCGGTGATGTTGGAACATTCCACCACGCCCACCGCGTTATACGGCTGGGGCTCGGTTTTGTGTTCCAGCGCTTTTACCACCTGGGGGTCCAGCCGGGCCAGTACCATCTGCCCGGCCACATAGGGTTCGGCAGCCGCCGCGCCGGCCTCCACTGCGGCCTGCACGGCAGCCACCTCCCCCGCAATGAGCACGGTGTACTTGCCCGGGCAGCTGGTGCGCGCCTCGATCAGGCGCACATCTGCGGTCTTCAGCATGGCGTCGGCGGCGTACATCCCCCGGGCGATGCTTCGCAGTTCCAAAAAGCCGATGGTCTCCATCCGCTCTGCCTCCCCTCTGCCCAAGCGTTCTGCCACGGAAGTGCGGCCGCTTTAGGTGGTCTCCACGCTGTCGATGATGCCCACGATGGCGGCATCGGCGGCCAGCTCGTCGCCCCCAAGGGCTTTGCGGGCGGTGCTGCCGCTTACCGTCAGCACCCGTTCACCGATGCCGGCGCCCACCACGTCAGCCGCCACAAAGGTGCGCTCGGTGGGCTGGTAGTCCGGGGTGAGCTCCCGCACGACCATCATTTTCATTCCGGAAAGCGACGGTTCTTTTTTGGTGGCCCACACATGGCCGATCACTTCACAAATCAGCATAAGTTAGTTCTCCTTGAGCCATTCGACCCGCACGCCTTTTTCCCGGAGGATGTCCTTGGCAAGCGGGGTCATTTTTGCTTTTTTCGCCAGCAGCAGGGTGGTTTTTCCCTGGCGGGCAAATTTTTGCGCCTGTTCGCCGGTCAAAAGGCCGGTCACGTCGGGCTGCAGGCCCTCCTGCGGGCAGCAGGCGGCCGCGCCCTCGGTCGTTTCGGCGGCGCGTTCCGCCTGGGTCAGCAGGCGGATGATCTCGGCCCGGGGCAGCACCCGCACGCCGAACTGCTCCAGACGGGTCACATAGCCTTCCAGCATGGCGTAGTAGCTGGGGTTGGCCGTTGCCTGGAACCGGCGGTGAGGCAGCGCCTCCTGAGCCAGATAGACCGGCACGCCTTCCAGCAGCGCCTTGGACACCGCGCAGGCCTCCAACGAGGAATCGCGGCCCAGGGCCAGGTCCGCCAGGCGGGCGGTGGACAGCTCGTCCACCAGCACGAAGCGGTAGGGCGTGGCGGAGCCTTCGTATCCTTCGGTGCCCCGCAGGTCATACTGGGCAGCCAGCTGGGACCAAGTGTCCGCCCTGCCGATGAGCAGCGCCGCCGGAAGCTGGGCCTGGGCAGGCGCTGCCTGCTGCACGGCCTGCAGCACCATCCGGGTCAGCTGTTCGATCAATTCCGGTGTTACTTCCATGGCGCAGCCTCCCTTATTTCAGGATCTTGCCCTTGCCGTCCTTGGGCAGGGCGCAGGCATTGGCCTCGTCAAAGTCCACATGCATCGCCAGCGCCGAGGTGTCGGTCACACGGATCAGCACCCGCTCCAGGGTAACGGGGCGGCTGGTCTCCAGCTTTACCCGAACTTCCTGGCCGTCCTTGACCCCGTAGCGGGCCGCGTCGGCGGGAGACATGTGGATGTGGTTCTGGGCCACCATCACCGACTCGTCGGCGAAGACCATCTTGTCACCGGCCAGAATGCAGACCCCGGGGCAGCCCTTCAGGTCGCCAGACAGGCGCACCGGAGCGTTCAGGCCCATGCTGCGGGCATCGGTGAGGGACAATTCCACCTGGGTGTGCTTGCGGGTGGGCCCCAGCACCGCCACGTTGTGGAACACGCCTTTCGCGGTGGCGATGGTCACCCGCTCCTCAGACAAAAACTGGCCCGGCTGGGACAGCTCCCGCTTGGGAGTGAGGGTATGGCCCTTGCCAAACAGGGCTTCCACGTCGCTGTCGCTCAGGTGCACATGACGTGCCGATACCTCAACGGGAACGATGTCGCAGCTGCCGGCCTCGGCCTCTGCGCACAGAACGTTCTTTACGATCCCGGAAACTACCTGGTAAATTTCCTGTTCATTCATTTTGGATCTTCCTCCGCTTGTTTTTGTTTCTCTGCCGCCAGGCGGAGCATCATAATGTAGAAGGTGCTGCTCAAACGGTTCAGCGCCTGGATCAGATCCACCCGCTGGGCTTTGCCGTCCGGCGTGCAGAACGCCGTCACGGCGGCCAGTTCGGTCTGGCGGGCCTTGGTGCGCAGCTTGTTCAGCCCTACTGCCACCGCACCCATCCGGTGATCCGGCATCAGGTGCCCGATGCCCAGATAGCGCGCCGGCTGGTGGGAGATCTCCCGCTGGCGGGCTTCGTCCATGCCCAGCAGGGTGGTGACCGTAAAGCTCTTTTCGGTCACCTCGCTGGACATGATGGCCCGGCAGTAGTCCAGGGTCTCGCCCAGCTCCTTCACCACAAGGTCCATGCCCTGTTCGTGGGCCTGCGCCTGCAGCATCAGGATATCCGCTTCCAGGTCATCCAGCATGCCCCGCAGCAGGATGCGCGGGTGGTTTTTGGCTACCAGCAGGTTGCCGTGCAGGTGGGTCATCTGCTCGGGCTTATGGTCCAGCGTTCTGCCGTCCTGCGTGACAAAGCGTCCCCCGGCCATCTCTTTGGCCGGGCGGATCGCTTTATTTTCCGGCAGGCCCACGGCTGTGTGGGTGCCGGCAGGCACAGAAGCCTGCACGGCGTCGTCCACGATCAGCCGCATGCCTTTTTCACGGATATAATCCCGCGTCTGCAAGGTCACGTAGGTGTCCTTGGTCACGTGAAGCTCCATCACCTTCTGCTTTAAGTGGAGCTGGCGGACAGTGTCTTCCTGGATCACGGTGGTCATTGCAGTCCGCCCCTTTCTGTGTGTTGATCAGCGATGCGATGATCAGCCGTTAACAGTGGGCAGGATGCCTTCCACTTCGGTGTGGGGGCGGGGGATCACGTGTACGGATACCAGCTCGCCGATCTTGGAAGCGGCAGCAGCGCCGGCATCGGTGGCAGCCTTCACAGCGCCCACGTCGCCGCGGACCATAACGGTCACCAGACCGCCGCCCACATGTTCCTTGCCGATCAGGGTAACGTTAGCAGCCTTCACCATAGCGTCGGCGGCCTCGATAGCGCCTACCAGACCTTTGGTTTCGATCATGCCCAGAGCCTGCAGATTAGCCATAATAATTTCCTCCTAAGAAATCTCTTATTTATAATGTATATTCGTGTTTTCTTGTTCCGGGGGCCCCGCAGGCCCCCGGCCTGTTACAAAATGGGGTGTTTACTCCGCGTCCTCGGCGCCGGGCAGGTGGGGCAGGATGCGCTCCACCTCGGTGTGGGGACGGGGGATCACGTGCACGGATACCAGCTCGCCGATCTTGGCGGCGGCAGCGGCGCCGGCGTCGGTGGCAGCCTTCACGGCGCCCACGTCGCCCCGGACCATAACGGTCACCAGACCGCCGCCCACGTGTACTTTGCCGATCAGGGTAACGTTGGCAGCCTTCACCATGGCGTCGGAGGCCTCAATGGAACCTACCAGACCCTTCGTTTCTACCATACCCAATGCCTGCATATTGCTCATAACCAGTTCCTCCTATCGATCAGTTCTTCTTCAGCACAGCTGCAAGGATCTCACGGGTGATGCGTTCCACATCGCTGCTGTTCAGGCTGGCGCCAGCGGTAGTGCTGGTGCTGGCGCTGGTGCAGCTGGGAGCGCTGATGCCGGCCTGGGCCCGCAGGTCTTCCAGCTCGCACATGCCCCAGGCTACCCGGCGGATGTTGAACAGGTTCAGCGGGCTGATGTTGTCGGAAGTGGCGGAACCGCCCACGGCGCCGCAGCCCAGAGTCAGGGCCGGGGCCAGGCTGGTGGTGGCGCCAACGCCGCCCAGAGCGCCCGGAGTGTTCACCAGCAGACGGGAAACGGGCTTCTTCAGAGCGAACTCACGGATGACGGCCTCATTCTGAGAATGGATGGTCATGGTGTGGCCAGCGCCCTCGTTCTGCAGGATCTGGATGCTCTTCTCGCAGGCCTTTTCCCAGTTCTCTTCCACGAAGAAGGCCAGGATGGGGCACAGCTTCTCACGGGAGTAGGGATGCTTGGGGCCTACCTCGGTCTGCTCGGAGACCAGCACCCGGGTGCCTTCCGGCACGGTGATGCCGGCCATGCGGGCGATGGTCTGCACGCTCTTGCCCACGATGGCGGGGTTCATGGTGTTGTTGGCACGCATGATCATCTTTTCCAGCTTCTTGGACTGCTCGTCGTCCAGGAAGTAGCCGCCCTGGCGCTTCACTTCCGCCTTCACCTGGTCGGCGATGCAGCGCTCGGTGACGATGGACTGCTCGCTGGCGCAGATGGTGCCGTTGTCGAAGGTCTTGGAGTCCATGATGTGCTTCACAGCGGCGGGGATGTCAGCGGTGCGCTCGATGAAGGAGGGGCCGTTGCCGGGGCCTACGCCCAGAGCCGGGTTACCGGAGGAGTAGGCGGCCTTGACCATGGCGGAACCGCCGGTGGCCAGGATGATGCCGGTGTCGGGGTTCTTCATCAGAGCGTCGGTGGCCTGCATGGTGGTGGTCTCGATGCAGCCGATCAGGCCGTCGGGAGCGCCAGCCTTCTTGGCGGCCTCCTGGATGATGCGCACGGTCTCCAGAATGCACTTTTTGGCATTGGGATGGGGGCTCACGATGATGGCGTTGCCCGCCTTCAGGGAGATCAGCGTCTTGTACATGGTGGTGGAGGTGGGGTTGGTGGAGGGGATCAGGGCGGCCACGATGCCCACGGGCACCGCGATCTCCATCAGCTTCTTCTCCTTGTCCTCACGGATCACACCGACGGTCTTCATGTCTTTGATGTATTCGTAGGTGATCTTGCTGCCCAGCAGGTTCTTGATCACCTTATCCTGCCAGATGCCGAAGCCGGTCTCTTCCACGGCCATCTTGGCAAGGGGCTCCACCTTGGCGATGCAGGCGTCCGCAATGGTCTTTACCAGAGCGTCCACACGGGCCTGGTCCCAGGTGGCGTATTCTTTCTGTGCAGCCTTCGCTTTGCGGATCAGGTCGCGTACTTCCTGAATAGACTGCAGGTCACGATCCAGTGCCATAACTTTTCCAACTCCTTTTTACAGTTCCACGGGATTGTCCGCAATGCGGCAAACCTCTTCGGCAAAGGCTTCGCAGGCCGCCTTGCAGGCTGCCTGGTCGCCGGTCAGCAGGCCGCCGGCGAAGTTGGTCTCGCTGGGAGGGCCGTAAAAGCATTTCAGCTCCACGTCGGCCGCTTTCAGGGCGGCGTCCATGGCGCGGATCGCCTCGCAGGGGGGCGCGATCACATAAGCCAGCGCCTCGCCCTCCTGGATCTTGGCGGTCTTGGACAGATAGCTGCCGGTGCTGGAGATGCACTGGGCATAGTAAACGATGGAATCATCCTCGTTTGCGCTCTGGAAGGCAGCGCCGCCCTCGATGTAGGCCACGGCGGCTTCCATGCCGCTGCGCACCTCTTCGGGGTTCACACCGGCCAGGATGCCGATGCACTCGCCGGCCAGCTTGGTGGAAGCGTTGCCGGCGCCGGCGTACATGCTGCGGGCATATACCACGCGCACTTCCGCTTTCTTGGTGGCCTCGTCCAGGGCGGAGTAGGTCACGTCGTCACAGTCGGTGGTGATGATGCCCAGGCTGTTGTAGGATTTGGGAGCTTTCAGGCTCTTCAGCAGCATGGGGTCCGCATTGGGGATGTACTGCACGCTGAGGACCTTTACCGGGATCTTATCGCCTCTCATTGAAACTCCTCCTTACAGCTGCAGGTCAACGCCGCTCGCCTTGCGCTCTAGAATGGTCTTGATGAGCTGGGCAATGTGGGCGCCGGCCTCTACGGCGGGGATGCCGCCGCTGTGGATGTTGGAGACCACGGTGCGGCGGGCTTCGGGCATATCCACCTTCG
Organism: uncultured Oscillospiraceae bacterium; assembly: GCA_949291395.1. Lineage (GTDB taxonomy): Bacteria > Bacillota > Clostridia > Oscillospirales > Ruminococcaceae > Allofournierella. The sequence continues at coordinate 12,673 of CASEVW010000103.1, forward strand.
CGCGGTAAGCGATGTAAGCGCTCATGCTGTTGGCGGTGACCAGGCCGGGACGTTCGCCGATCAGCACGCAGGTGACCTCGGCGTCCAGGGTCTCAGAGACCACGTCCATGGCGGGCACGCGGCCGAACCGCATGAAGAAGGGGGTGCCGGTGCTGATGCCAAAGTCCTGCAGGCCGTCCATCAGGGCGGGCAGGATGTCCTTCAGGTTGGCGTCGATCGCCTGGCTGGACAGGCCGTCCGCCACATAGATCTGCACCTGGGGAGACAGCTGGCACTTGCTGCGCAGCTCACGGCGGACATCCTCAGACAGCTGACGGCCCAGGTCCGGGCGGGTCAGGTGCTCGTTGCGGCTGCCGGCCATGGTCTGTACGCTGAACAGGCCCAGGTCGCGCAGCACGTCTTCGTCCACGTCACGGAACACGGCGTCGCGGGCGGCGGCGTGGTCAGCGCGCAGGGTCAGGTAGGTGCGGGTCTTCAAGCGGGGACCCGCGTTGCCGATGCCGATACGGGCAGGGGTCTTTTTCTTCATCTGGGCCATCATGTCGGGATTGACCATATGGTCCAGCGTGATCTCGTCCTTGTTCTCTCTGGTGGACAGATCCAGCAGCTCGCCGTTCTTCTCCATGCTGCCGGTGTTTTTGCCACAGCCAGCACAAGCCGTGGAGGTAACGCCCTGCAGCTGGCGCAGGACTTCAGCAGTGATCCGTTCAATCAGTTTTTCATCGATCATCCTAAGCCACCCCGCTTTTCAGTAAAAATAGTCGGGTCGCCTGCCAGAGAAGTAAGGCGGCCGTTCTCCATGATGCCAACACGCTCCAGCCACCGCTCGAACTCGGGGATGGGATGCAGGCCCAGGACCTCACGCACGGCGGCGGCATCCTGGTAGGAGTTGCTCTGATAGTTCAGCATGACGTCGTCGCTGGCGGGCACGCCGATGACGTAGTTGCAGCCGGCGGCAGCCAGGGTCAGGGTCAGAGTCTCCAGGTCGTTCTGGTCGGCCATCATGTGGTTGGTGTAGCAGCAGTCACAGCCCATGGGGATGCCGGTGAGCTTGCCCATGAAGTGGTCTTCCAGACCGGCGCGCAGCACCTGCTTGGAATCGTATAGGTACTCGGGGCCGATGAAGCCTACCACGGTGTTGACCATGAAGGGATGGAACTGCTTGGCGTAGGCATAGCAGCGGGCTTCCATGGTCACCTGGTCGGCGCCGTAGTGGGAACCGGAGGACAGCTCGGAGCCCTGGCCGGTCTCAAAGTACAGCACGTTGGGGCCCTTGGCGGTACCCTTCTCCCGCAGCAGCGCCTCGGCCTGGCGGATGGTCTCGGTGGTGAAACCGAAGGCCTCGTTGCCCTTCTGGCTGCCGGCGATGGACTGGAAGATCAGGTCGGTGGGAGCGCCCTGACGGACGGCTTCCATCTGGGTGGTGATGTGGGCCAGAACACACTGCTGGGTGGGGATCTGCCAGCGGTTCTTCACTTCGTCAAACCGCTTGAGGATCTCGGCGCAGCTGCTCACGGTGTCGTTTACCGGGTTCAGGCCGATCAGCATATCGCCGCAGCCGTAGGACAGGCCCTCGAACAGGGAGGCGGTGATGCCTTCCACGTCGTCGGTGGGGTGGTTGGGCTGCAGACGGGTGGAGAAGGTGCCCCGCACGCCGGCGGTGGTGTTGCAGTGGCTCTCCATGCGGATCTTGTTGGCGGCGTACACCAGGTCCAGGTTGCTCATCAGCTTGGCAACACCGGCCACCATCTCGGCGGTCAGGCCCTTGCTGATGGCCTTCAGGTCGCTCTCGGTGGTGGAGTAGCTCAGGATCCACTCACGGAACTCGCCAACGGTCATGTTCTTGATGCGGTCGTAGGCCACCGGGTCTACGCCATCCTGGTCCATCCGGGTAACGTCGTCGATCTCGTAATCCACCACGGGATTGTTGCGCAGATCGCTCATCAGCAGGTTGGCCAGAACTTCCTTGGCGGCGATGCGTTCGCTGTCGCTGGTGGCTGCCAGGCCTGCCAGCACGTCGCCGGATTTCAATTCATTCGCTTTGGCCAGCACGTCTTTTACGGACTTAAACTCGTAAACGTGGCCAGCCAGCTTCGTTTTCAGGATCAAGGATCGTTTCCTCCTTTTAGCCAAAAATCAGGGTTTTTACGACAACGGGGATGGCAAGCCCCGCCATCAAAGGACGGCCCAGATCCAGGTAGTCGCCCTGGATGGCGTGGATGCCGTCGATACAAATCACAGCCCGGCTTTTCAGCCGGCGGCGCAGGGCCTGTCCCAGCACCTTTGCAAAATCCTGTTCCGTCAGCACCAGAAGCGGCTGTCCGGCGGGCAGGCACTCGCTTGCCTGGACGATGGCGTCCGCCAGGGCACAAACTTCTTTGTAGCCCGGCTGCCGGATCCGGTTGAAACAGAATATCAGATCGTCGCTGCCGCTCTCCTGCAAAAACCATTCCGCTTCGCTGCGCAGCTTGCTGCCATCGCCCTTCACTGCCGCTTCCTCGGTGCGTTTTTCCGGGAAGAAGGCGGGGATGTTCTTCATGGGGAAGATCTCCTCGTCGGAATAGGTGATGGTGCTGCCGCTCACCGAAGTGGTGTAAGAGCCCGCTCCCACTACCGTGGCACGGATGGTCTCCCGCGCGGGGATGACCTTGCGGGCGTTGAAGATGGCCCCGTCGCGCATGCTGGCCGCAAGCAGCGGCCCGATGTCGCCATGGCGGAACCAGTCTTCCGACGGGTGGTACACATAGTCGGCCACGCCGCCGGAGAAGGAAAGGCAGTCCACCGGCCGGTCCAGCTCCATGGGGCTGGCTTCCGGCGTGCGGATCTGCTCACACAGCCCGGTAACGGGCAAAAGGCCCAGGCTTTCGGCCATGAGAGCCGCCATCCGGTCGGTGACACGGCGGATCTTCTGCGCATCCGCCGTCTCGCCCAGCTGGATCGTGACCCCGATGGAGGCCGCCACCGCTTTCATGCGGGGGCTCAAATAGCTCACTTTGCCGTCCTGGACCTTGAGCAGCCGGCCGCCGATGTCCCAGCAGCCCTTCGTCACCAGGTCGCCGCAGTTGTAGACGGCAATGTTGGTGGTGGAGGTACCGATGTCGATTCCGACACTCAGGATGCTATCCATACGATCTCTGCTCTCTTTGCTTATTTAAATTATAAAATCAGGCCTTGGCAGCCTCAGCGGTCTCAGCCGCTTGGGCAGCCTCCAGCTTCTTGGCCTGAGGCACGGCCAGCAGCTTGGCAAACAGGATGCCGATGATGCCGCCGCAGATCTGACCCACGAACACGGGGATCAGCAGGTTGGGCTGGAAGTTTACGTCGAAGGCCAGGAAGGCCAGTACGGTGACCTTATCCTGCGCACGCATGTCCTTGATGAAGGGGAACAGAGCCAGGCCGTTGGGCAGGCAGGCCACCAGGCCGATGCTGCCGGAGCCTTCCAGGCCAGCCAGGCGGCCCAGCTTCTCCAGGGGCTTGCTCAGGTACTTGCGGATCAGGGTGACCATGGGGAAGGCACCGGTGAGCATCATAGCGATGGTGCCCAGGGTCTCAACGGCGCGGAAGGTGTTCTCCTCGTCCGCCAGGATGGGATCGAAGTTCCACTCGCCGAACAGGGTGCTGAAGATGCCGGTGTAGTGCTGCACGATGCAGGCCACGACCACCAGGGTCAAAGCGCCGGTCATCAGCTTGCCGAAGATCATGAAGCCCTTTACCATGCCGTTGGGGAACAGCTTCAGGCCCAGGGCCAGCAGCACGCAGATCACGATCAGCGGGATCAGGTTGCGCACGATCATACCGAAGGTCAGGTTGACCACGTGATCAGGCTCGCCCACGCTGGTGAAGGTGGTGCGAACGGCGGGATGGGTGAACATGGCGATCAGGCTGGTGATCAGCACGCCGAAGGGGATGGACAGGAAACCGCTCATGGTGCCCAGCGCCATGTACTTGTGATCGGACTTGTCCAGCATGGACAGGCCGATGGGCAGGTTGAAGGCGATGGTGGAAGCACACATAAAGCCGATGGCGATGATGGTGGGGTACAGATCCGGGGTCTGGCCGATCTCGGTGGCCAGAGCGAAGGAGCCGCAGTCCGGGGGCATCACGTAAGCCGCCGCGCCAACCGGGTCAGCGCCGATGACGTTGAATACCGGGCCGATGACTTCGGTCACGAAAATCTTCAGGTAGGGCACGGAAGCCATCAGGCCGCAAATGGGAATGAACATGTTGGCCATGGTGTGCAGGCCGTCGGTGAAGGCCACAGCCAGGTCAGACTGGTCATTGATCATGTAAGAAACGCCGCCGATGACGCAGCAGATCATCATGATCCAGGTAACGATGCTGCCAATTATTTCCATGATTCCAAGACCTCCTCAGTGGCTTAGCCGCCGATCAGTTCCAGATAATGGTCGAAGTTGGGGTCATCCAGGAAAGAGCAAGCCTGAACAGCGCGGGTGCGGCCGTACTCCCAGTAGAAGTCGGCATCCTTGCCGTAGCAGATCTGCACCAGAGACCAGGTGGATCAGTGGGTGGTGACCAGGAACTTGTTGATCAGCAGGCGGGCGCGGGCTTCCTCGGTGGGCTCGCCGCCGCAGTAGGCGCGCAGGAAGGTCTCCTCGCACTTCTCATCCAGGGGGTTCTCAACGCAAACGCAGGCCATGTCGTAGTAGCCGTCGTTCATTCCGCCGTACTCCCAGTCGATCACGCGCATGGTCTCGCCCTGCAGCATGAAGTTCTCAGCCAGGGTGTCGTTGTGGCAGGGAACCTTGCGGGGAGGATTCTTCTCGTAAGCGGCGCTGATCTTCTCCAGAGCGGCTACCATGCGGTCCCAGCCCTCGTAGCGCTTCTCGTAGTTGTGCTCAGCCATGATGGCCTTGTACTCTTCGATCTTGGAGATGGGGTTGAAAGCGGTCTTGAACTCCATGCCGCTGTCATGGTAACGGCGCATCACCTGGCCGGCCTTGTTCAGCACCTCGTCGCGGGTCTGGAAGTCCACGGGATGCATGGTGGGAGCGTCAATGTACTCAACGATCTGAGAACCGGTCTTGGCGTCGTAGAAGTAAACCTCGGGAGCGATGCCGATGCTGGCCATCTGGGTGCAGTTGTTCTTCTCACCGGGGCGGTTGATGTAGTTGGCGGTGCCGGCGCCGGCCAGACGGATCGCGACCTGGGTGCCGTCCTCTGTCACAGCGCGGTAGTTCTTGTTGGTCAGGCCGCCGGGCATGATCTCCAGCACCTTCAGCTCCTGATCGAAGATCTCGCGGGTCATGTTGACCAGACGGATGAAATCGCCGATCTCGTTGTTGCCAACAGCGTTGCCGAATACGGACATGTTCTTCTGTTCCATGGGTGTTCTCTCCTTTTTTGTCGTTACGGTCTTGGCTCTCCCTGCCGCGCCCGCAAAAGTGTGGTGCGCCCTATGTGGAACATTCCGCGTATTCCCACGTGAGGCTTTTGATGGTTATTACCAAATTCCTAAAATATCAGGGGCGATATTTCGTTTCCATGGCCAGAATAAATCTTTGTGTAACACAAAGGTCAAGGGATTTGTGTCTTTTTTCACGGCTTCCGACCGTTTTCTCTGTTTCGTTCAAAGATTCAATTTAATTTATATGCAATGCGCACAAATTTGACCCCACTGTAAAAATCGTGTTATACTAAAATTAGACTGAATGAGAGCGACAAGGAGGTGCCATCATGAAAAAGGATCTGTTGACCATCACCGAATTGGCCCGTCTGCGCAAGGTAACAAGCGAAACACTGCGCTATTACGACCGCATCGGGCTGATCAAACCCGACTATGTGGATCCTGAGACCAATTATCGTTACTATTCCATCCGGCAGTACGAACGTTTGGGCACCATCAAAGAGCTGCGGGCGCTGGGCCTCTCCATCCACGACATCCAGGACTATTTCACCGGCCGGAACCTGAAAAAGTCCATCGACATCCTGACCCATCACCAGGAGCTTTTGCAGGAGGAGATCCGCCAGAAGATGCTGACCAGCCAGGTGCTCAGCCGTAAGCTGCACTTTTTGCGGGAAGTATCCATTCTGCCCAGCATCGGGGTGGTGTTTGAATGCCGCTTCCCCACCCGTTACATGATCACCTTCGGCGAGCCCGCCGGCGGCTCCCGGGAGCACGCCTACGCCTTCACCAAGCTGGAATGGTATCTGGACGACGTGGCCCCCATCCTGGCCAGTGACCGCATCGGCGTGTACGGCGACGAGCGGCTTTTGCACAAGACCAAGGACATCGTGCCCTCGGTGCCCATGCTGTTTGTGGACAACAACTCCATCGAATCGGAATTCAAGCGCACCGTGCCCGCCGGGCCTTACCTGTGCATGTATTACCGGGGCACCGGCCTGGAGGAGTACAACGAGCAGTTTGAGCAGATCACCGAGTACATGCAGATCCACCACTTGCAGGTGGCGGGAGACATCTTCCAGATCTATAAGATCGACGTGACCATCACCAGCGACCCCAACGAGACCCTTTTGGAGATCCAGGTGCCGGTGGCGCCGGTGTGACCGGCTGCGCCCCGATGGGCGTTTGAATAAAAAGCCCTGACCTTGTGCGGTTCGTGCGCAAGGTCAGGGCTTTTGCTGGACAAAGGCCGCCGGGCCCCCTCAGAGGCCCCGAAGCAGCGGCGGCCAAAAAACAGCCCCTTCTTTGTCGTGTCCACAAAGAAGGGGCTTTGCTGTCTGCTGCTTTTTGCGTTACCTTAAGGGAATCAATGCTGTGTCCATGTTTGTTTTGAGAAAAGTAAGAGACTGAAATGAGAGGAAGAGAGCTATCAAGTTTGATCCGCTCAAAGCGCAGACGTTGTCAACTCAATGCAGGCCGGACAAAAAGCCGTTCTTACTTGTTGTTCTTCTTGCGGTAAGCGATGTGAGACAGGAACTCCTGCATCAGGCCGGCAGCAGCGATGGAGGTGATGCTGGTGGGATCGTACGGAGGAGAGACCTCCACGATGTCGTAGCCGATGATGTTCAGGTCCTTCAGGCCGCGGATGATCTCCAGAGCCTGAGCGGTGGTGAAGCCGCCGGGAACGGGAGTGCCGGTGCCGGGAGCGCAGGAAGGATCCAGGAAGTCGATGTCGAAGGTCAGGAAAGCCTTGGCGTCGCCAACGCGCTCCTTGATGGCCTCGATGATGGCGTCGGTGCCGATCTTGTGGCACTCGTCAGCGCGCAGCACCTTGTAGCCCAGGTTGGTGGAGTTGGTCAGATCCTCGGGACCGTACAGGCCTTCGCGGATACCCACCTGGATGGACTTGGAGGTGTCTACCAGGCCTTCCTTGGCAGCATGGTAGAAAGGAGTGCCGTGGTTGTAGGGCTTGCCGAAGTACTCCTTGATGGTGTCGTAGTGAGCGTCGAAGTGGATCAGGGCAACGGGGCCGTTCACCTTGGCGCAGGCACGCAGCTCGGGCAGGGTAACGCTGTGGTCACCGCCCATGGCAACGGGAACAACGCCCTTCTCGAAAATGGGGGTCATGCCCTCGGTGATCAGGTCGAAGGACTCCTCGATGTAGCCGGGAACAGAGCCCAGATCGCCGTAGTCAACGCCGGAGCACTCGTCGAAGATGCCAACGTTCAGAGGGCCGCTGAAGGGCTTCGCAGCCAGGCAGGACAGCTCACGGATGGAGGCAGGTCCCAGACGGGTGCCTACACGGTAGGAAGCGCAGGTGTCGTAGGGCAGGCCCACAACAACGAAGTCAACGTCGTCCAGAACTTCCGGGGTCTCGATGTTCTCCATGCGCATAAAGGTCTTGATGCCGGAGAAGCGAGGAGATTTCAGAGAGTTTTTTGCCTTGTAATGCTTTTTCACAAAAAATTCCTCTTTTCTTTGTATAATATTTTCCGAAGTCCGCCGCGTGCCGGCGGGCCTCAAACTGCTTTCGTGAAAAGTTCCACTCCCGTGCCGGATGCTGGAGCGCGGCCTCCAGCATCCGCAGGGAATGTGATCGATATTGAGAGCAAACTTCTTTGCTGCCGCAGGGCCCCTCCCGCGACACCCACAGTATATTCCTTTGTGTTGCACAAAGGTCAAGTATTTTTTCTAAATATTTTTTCGAAAATTTTCTTGACTGTTTTTGAGCAAAATGCTAGCATTGTAATTGATATTGAGGGCGGCTTATTATTGAATCATGTTATAGAATACATTATAATAATAAGGAGCCGTTTGCATCATGGATATTCAGCAGCAAGAAGAACTGATCCGTCAGATCGTTCGCCGCCTTGTGACCCAGGCCGCCGAAGAGACTGCCCCCTTCCCCAAGGAAAAGGACGTGTCCGGCGCATTGGCCATCCGTGCCCGCCAGGTAAAGACCGGGCCTTTTGAAGGCCGGGAAGACGTGCGCGTCATGGATCTGGTCACGCTGGAAGAAGCCCCCCGCATGGGCGCCGGCATGATGGAGCTTTTGGATAAGGCCGATTTTGAGTGGACCCTCACCTACGACGAATACGACTACGTCATCGAGGGTACGCTGGAGATCGTGCTGGACAGCGGCAAGGTGCTGCGGGGCGAGCCCGGCGACATCCTGTACATCCCCAAAAACACCCACATCCATTTCCGCACCCCTAGCAGCACCCGGTACGCCTACTTTGTGTACCCTGCAAACTGGCAGGAACTGGCCTGATCATTTACAAGTTCATACTCCATACGGGGAAGTTGGGTGCAAATCCCACGCAGTTCCGCTACTGTGAGCGGCCTTTGCCAAGGCCGCGAGCCAGATCGCCGTTCGCTTGATGCAGCGCGTCCACGAGAATGGACGGCGTATCGTTGGCCCTGCGCCGAAATCCCTTCCCTGTGGACTACACCGTTACCCCGTCCACGGGAGGGGATTTTTTATTTCCCTTTGGCGGACGCCGTATAGTTTTCGATCGAGAAAGGAATTTACCCGCTTATGAAAAACCAGAAAAACAAAAAAGGCCTGATCGGCATCCTCGTGCTGATCGTGGCCGTGATCGCCCTGGCCGCTTTGTACCTTGCCTTCCGCCCCGGCACCAGCGCCGGCGAAAAGACCGTCACCCTGGACGTGGTGGTGGACGGCCAGACCCAGAACACCTACACCGTGCAGACCACCGAGGAATACCTGGGGGCCGCCCTGCTGGCAGAGGGCATTATCCAGGGCGAAGAAGGCGCTTACGGCCTGTTCGTACAGACCGTGGACGGCATCACCGCCGACGACAGCAACCAGGAATGGTGGTGCCTGACCAAGGGCGGCGAACAGGTGACCACCGGCGTGGACACCACTCCCATCGCCGACCAGGATGCCTTTGAATTCACCCTGATGGTAGGCTACTGATGAAGTACACTCTGAGAGACATTTCGTTTGCCGCGTTCCTCACCGCGGTCCTTTATGTGCAGCAGGTGGCGCTGTCCGCCCTGCCGAACATCCAGCTGTGCACGGTGCTGCTGATCTGGTACACCCTGCACTTCTCCCGGCTGCTGCCGCTGGTGCTGCCCGGCTTTATCTTGCTGGAAGGCATCACCTACGGCTTCGGCATCTGGTGGTTCAGCTACCTGTACGTGTGGGCCATCTTGGTCCTCATTGTATATCCGCTGCGCAAAAAGGAACTCTCCCCCGTGCTGTTGGCCGCAATTGGCGGCGGATTTGGCCTGGCGTTTGGCTTTTTGTGCTCGCTGCCCTATTTTGCCATGGGCGGCGTATCCCTGGGGTTCAGCTACTGGATCTCCGGCATCCCCTTCGACATCGCCCACTGCGTTGGAAACGCGGTGGCGACGCTGCTGCTGTGGAAACCGCTGGAATTTGTGGCACAGCGCCTGAGACCCTATCTGGATGCAAAAAAGCACTGAGCGCCGCCCGTTTCTTTGCGTGTTTTCTCCCATTTTATATGCAAAAAGGCTGCCCTTTTGCGGCAGCTTTTTTGCTGTTCAGCGCCGCATCGGGCGGTCCTGCATGCAAAAAAAGCCACGGTTTGAATCGCTTCAAACCGTGGCTTCTGGTGGAGAATTAGGGACTCGAACCCCAGACTTCCTGCGTGTGATGCAGGCACTCTAACCAGCTGAGCTAATCCTCCGGAACGTGTTTCATTATATCATGCCCCTTACCCAAAGTCAACTGTTTTTTTAAAAAAAATTGACCAATAATTTGCTCTGTCTTTGGCAAAGATTTTGGGTTGCAATCCCCGCAAGGGCATGGTATCATTTTAAAGTTGTGAAAGACCCAAAGACCGCCATTTTACGCGCTCTTTTGGTTTTTTTCGTTTATCCCGCACCGTTTTTCACCATTACACCATTTTAAGAGGGGGTCACTTTATGCAGATCGGATTTGACAACAACCTATACATCCAAAAGCAGACAGAGAACATCCTTGCCCGCATCGACCAGTTCAAAGGCAAGCTGTATCTGGAGTTCGGCGGCAAGCTGTTCGACGATTACCATGCCGCCCGTGTGCTGCCCGGTTTTGACGTGAACGGCAAGATCCGTCTGCTGCACGAGCTGCGGGACAAGGCCGAGATCATCTTCTGCATCAGCGCCGGCGACATTGAAAAGACCAAGATGCGCGCCGACCTGGGCATCAGCTACGACATGGAGGTGCTGCGCCTCATCGACGACATCACCGCCATGGACATTTCTGTGAACAGCGTGGTCATCACCCAGTACACCGGCCAGCGGGCCGCCGACGCGTTTGCCAAAAAGCTGACCACCCGGGGCGTGAAGAACTACATCCACCGGCCCATCGAGGGCTATCCCCTGGCCGTGGACTACATCTGCAGCGACGAGGGCTACGGCTCCAACCCCTATATCGAGACCACCAAGCCTCTGGTGGTGGTCACCGCCCCCGGCCCCGGCAGCGGCAAGCTGGCCACCTGCCTGAGCCAGGTCTATCACGAGTACAAGCGGGGCGTGATGGCCGGTTACGCCAAGTTTGAGACCTTCCCCATCTGGAACATCCCCCTGAAGCACCCGGTGAACCTGGCCTACGAGGCCGCCACCGCCGATCTGGACGACGTGAACATGATCGACCCCTTCCATCTGGAAGCCTACGGCAAGACCACCGTCAACTACAACCGGGACGTGGAAGCCTTCCCCATCGTGCAGAACATCCTGGCCCGCATCACCGGCGACAAGGAGTTCTACCGCAGCCCCACCGACATGGGCGTGAACATGGCCGGCTACGCCATTTTTGACGACGCCATCGTGCGCAAGGCCGCCACCGAGGAGATCTTCCGCCGGTATTACAAGGCCGCCTGCGACGTGAAGCAGGGCAAGGCCACCGAAGCCAGCCTGCACAAGATCGAGAACATCATGCAGCAGCTGGACGTGAACGCCGAGAGCCGGGCCGTGGTGGCCCCCGCCCTGGCCAAGATGCGCCAGACCGAGCAGCCTGCCGCCGCCATCGAACTGCCGGACGGCCGCATCATCACCGGCAAGGCCAGCGACCTGATGAGCGCCTGCAGCGCCACCGTGCTGAACAGCCTGAAGGCCATTGCCGGCATCCAGGATTCGGTGCTGCTGATCCGGCCCGAGGTGCTGGAGCCCATCCTGCGGCTGAAGATCGACTATCTGGGCAGCCGTTCCAGCGTTTTGAAGGTGGACGACGTGCTGGCAGGCCTGGCGGTGAGCGCCGCCACCGAGCCTGTGGCCGCCAAAGCCATGGCCGCCCTGCCCCTGCTGCGGGACTGCGACATGCACTCCACCCAGATGCTGCACTCCGGCGACGAGGGCACCCTGCGCAAGCTGGGCCTGCGCATCACTATGGAGCCCAAGTACCCCGGCAAGGACCTGTTCTTCTGATCCTTTTGTAACACCAAACACAAACGCCCCCGCGGGCGCCCGGCCATTGCCGCCGGGCTGCCCGCAGGGGCGTTTTTTTGTTTTGTTCATTTTTGCGGCGTTTTCCGCTCACTTCGCCCAGCCCTGGCTGCGGCCCACGGCCTTGTGCCAGCCCGCCAGCAGAGCGTCTCGTTTTTCCGCTTCCATGTCCGGCGCGAAGGTCACGTCGCAGTTCCAGCTTTGGCTGATCTCTTCCGTACTCTTCCACACGCCCACCGCAAGGCCCGCCAGGTAAGCGGCCCCCAGGGCGGTTGTCTCCCGGATATGGGGGCGGCGCACCGCTTTGTCCAAAATATCCGCCTGGAACTGCATCAAGAACCGGTCCCGGGAGGCGCCGCCGTCCACCTTCAATTCCCGGATGGGGATGCCGGTGTCCTTTTCCATGGCGGCCACCAGATCCGCCGACTGGTAGGCGATGGACTCCTGGGCCGCCCGGATGATGTGCTCCCGCTTGGTGCCCCGGGTCAGGCCCACGATGCAGCCCCGGGCGTACATGTCCCAATAGGGCGCGCCCAGCCCGGTGAAGGCGGGCACCAGATAGACCCCGCCGGTGTCCGGCACTTTCTGGGCGTAATACTCCGCGTCCCGGCTCTCGGTGAAAAAGCGCTCTCGTCCCGCAGCCACTGGATCACCGCGCCGCCCACAAAAACGCTGCCCTCCAGGGCATACTGCACCTGGCTGCCCACGCTGGCGGCGATGGTGGTGACCAGGCCGTTCTGGCTGCGGCAGAGCCGCTCGCCGGTGTTCATCAGCAAAAAGCAGCCGGTGCCGTAGGTGTTTTTGGCCTGGCCCTCCCCAAAGCAGCACTGGCCGAAGAGGGCGGCCTGCTGGTCGCCCGCGATGCCCGCCACCGGGATGTCCACGCCGCTGATGTTGGTGGTGCCGAAGATATGGCTGCTCTCCATCACCTGGGGCAGCATTGCCCGGGGAATGTCCAGCTCTTTCAGCAGGGTGTCGTCCCAGTCCAGCGTCTCGATGTTATACAGCATGGTGCGGGAGGCGTTGGTGCGGTCGGTGGCGTGGGTCTTGCCGCCGGTGAGCTTCCACAAAAGCCAGCTGTCCACCGTGCCGAACAAAACATCCCCCCGCCGGGCGGCTTCCCGGCTGCCGGGCACCTGGTCTAAGATCCACTTGATCTTGCTGGCGGAGAAATAGGCGTCCGGCACAAGGCCGGTGGTGGTGCGGATGTGTTCGTCCAGCCCCTTTTGCAGTAGCTCGTCCACGATGGGGGCGGTGCGGCGGCACTGCCAGACGATGGCGTTGTAGATGGGCCGGCCGGTGTGCCGGTCCCACAAAATGGTGGTCTCCCGCTGGTTGGTGATGCCGATGGCGGCGATGTCCGCCACAGCCACGCCGCTTTTGGCGATGACCTCCATCATCACGCTGTACTGGCTGGACCAGATCTCCATGGGATCGTGCTCCACCCAGCCCTCCTGCGGATAGATCTGGGCAAATTCCCGCTGGGCCGCCGCCACCATATTTTGTGCTTCGTCAAACAGGATCGCCCGGCTGCTGGTGGTGCCCTGATCCAGCGCCATGATATAACGTGCCATTGCACCTTCCCCCTTTTTGTCTGTGCGGCGGGAACGCAAAGAGCCGGCCGGGCCTTTGCCCGGCAGCAGCGCCTCTTTTTCGCTTGTTCCCCGTTTTTTCTAAAGTGTACCATATCCCCAAAGAAAACACAATGCAGCCGCCCTTTCTTTGGGCAGGACTGCCAAACACACCGGCCAAAAAACGGTGAAAAGGGCAAAACGAAGCCCGGGCGGGGCATATGCTCCCGCCCGGGCCGATACTTTTTTAAAAGCGCTTACAGCTCGATGGTCTCCAGCTTCAGGATCGCCAGGATATAGATCTTCAGCGCCTGCATCAAAAAGCCGATGTTAGCTGCCTCGTTGGCGCCGTGCATCGGGCCGCCGAAGTCCGGCAGAACGGTGTCCAGCCGCTCGGGGCCAAAGCTCACCGCCTTGGGGAAGTGGCGGGCATAGGTGCCGCCGCCCATGGTGAAGGGCTTGGCATCCTCGCCAGTGACCTCATTATAGGTCTCGATCAGCGCCTGGATGGGGGCCGCGTCGGCGCTGATGTAGAAGGGTTCACGCCAGGAAGCCTCTTCCACGGTGGCGCAGCCACCCGAGGCGGCGGCCAGCCGCTCCTTGATCTCCTCGCCGGTGATGCTGGTGGGGAAGCGGCTGTCCACATCCTGCCACAGGCGGCCGTCCTTCAGCTCGATCATGCCGCCGATGATGGTCAGGGGATCGAAAGCGTCGTCCGAGGCGGCGATGCCCACGCCGCTGCCGTCGGTGTTGCCGTGCAGCTTGCGCAGGTAGTTCAGGTACTCCTCCTCTTCGGGGGTGCCCAGGTGGTGGTCCAGCAGGTAGTCCACGATCAGGCCGATGGCGTTCACGGTGTTCTGGGGCATGGCCGCATGGCCGCCCTTACCCCAGCCCCGGATGCGCACCGCGCCGTTCTCCTCTTCCAGGGTGATGCCCTCCCGCTCGGTCAGGGCCGCGAAGTCCGCCTTTACCAGGCAGGACGCCCGGTCCGGCACCACGTTGTGGGCCACGCCGCCGGTGAACTCCAGGATATTGCCGTTTTCCAGCTTGCGGGACACCAGGTAGCCGTTAAAGCCGCCCTTCTCGCCGTTGCACACCGGGAACTCAGCGTCCGGGGAGAAGCAGAAGTCCGGGGCGGGGTAGTTTTTCAGGTAGTACTCCACGTCCAGCATGCCGGTCTCCTCGTTGGCGCCCAGCAGGGCACGCACGCCGTACTTGAGGGGCACGTTGTTCTCTTTCAGGAATTTCAGGGCGTACAGGCACAGCACGCTGGGGCCCTTGTCGTCCGCCACGCCCCGGCCGATGATCCAGCCGTCCCGCACCTGCATGTCAAAGGGGTCGGCGGTCCAGCCGTTGCCCTGGGGCACCACGTCCAGGTGGGTGATGGTGGCGATCTGCTTTTCGGTCTGGCCGGGCAGCTCGGCCCAGCCCATATAGCCCTCACAGTTGTTGGTGGCAAGGCCCATCTCCTGGGCCATCTTCAGGGCTTCTTCCAGGGCGGCGGCGGGGCCTGCCCCGAAGGGCTTGCCCGGCTCGGGGGCGCCCTCCACGCTGGGGATGTCCACCAGGCGCTTGATGTCCCGCAGGATGTTCTCTTCGTTGGCGGCCACAAACGCGTCCACTGCGGCCCGCAGTTCTTTCGTTACCATAGCTTTCTATCTCCTTACTGCCCAAACCGGCGCGCCGCTTTGGGCGGATTTGTTCGTTCTGTCTTTCATTATAGCACAGCGGTGGGAAAAAATGATACCGGGGCGGCGCAAAAGCCGGTGTTTTTTCTGCCCGGAACGGGGATTTTTTGCTATAATAGATTTGTTCCCCCGAAAAATCATCAATGAGAGGAGCTTTTCTTCCCATGCCTTCTAAAAAAATGCTGATCAACATCGTATTTGCCCTGGTGCTGCTGGCCATCGCCGGAGGGTTCTTTCTGCTGAACGGGAACCGCGCCGCCGGGGGCGTGGCCGAGCTGACCTACGGGGACGACAACACCGTGGTGGAGATCCCCTTAAACAAAAACGGGCGGTACGAATTTGACACCGGCTATTACACCATCCACCTGCAGGTGGAGGACGGCCGCATCGCCTTTGTGGACTCCCCCTGCCCGGATCACCAGTGCGAGGGCTTCGGCTGGCTGAGCCAGCAGGACGACTGGGCCGCCTGCCTGCCCGCCCGGGCCACCCTGATCGTGCTGGAGGGCGGCGAATGAACCCGGCTGAACTGCTTTTTCCCAAAGGGAAAAGCAGTTTTTTCTTGCCCAAAACCCTATTATGCAAACTTCCACCATAGTATTGTAAAATTTTGATAAAATATTTTTTCGATTTTTGTTTTTGCCGGGTCGAAAAATGGTATAATGATTTTGTATGTGCGCAACTCCCTTTTATCCGTTCCGGCCATTTGGGCCGGAGAGACGCCGGGCCGTTGTTTCCGCGGCCTGTCATCCCATTACATAGAGGTGCTTCCATTTATGACCATCTTCAACCTGTTCAATCTGGCGGGCGGCCTTGCGCTGTTCTTGTACGGCATGTCCATCATGGGCTCCGGCCTGGAAAAGCTGGCCGGCGGCAAGCTGGAAAGCGTGCTCCAGCGGCTCACCCGCTCGGTGCCCCGGGCGGTGCTGCTGGGCGCTGTCATCACGGCGCTGATCCAATCCTCCTCCGGCACCACCGTCATCTGCGTGGGCCTTGTGAACTCGGGCATCCTCAGCCTGCCCCAGGCCATCGGCGTGATCATGGGCGCCAACATCGGCACCACTGTCACCGGCCAGCTGATCCGCCTTTCGGATATTTCCGGCGGCGGCTGGCTGCTCACCCTGCTGAAGCCCAGCACCTTCAGCCCCCTGGTGGCCTTTGTGGGCGCCATCTTCTTCGTGTTTTTGAAAAGCCCCAAAAAGCGCAACATCGGCCAGATCATGATGGGCTTCGGCATCCTGTTCACCGGCATGTTCACCATGGAAGAAGCGGTGACCCCTTTGCGGGACAGCCCGCTGTTCCTGCAATTATTCTCCAGCCTGCAAAACCCCATCCTGGGCGTTTTGGCCGGCGCGCTGGTCACGGTGGCCATCCAGTCCTCCTCTGCCAGCATCGGTATTTTGCAGGCTCTGTCCAGCACCGGCGCGGTGACCTGGGGCAGCGCCATCCCCATTATTTTGGGCCAGAACATCGGCACCTGTTCCACCCCCATGATCGCCTCCATCGGCGCTTCCACCGGGGCAAAGCGCAGCGCCATCGTTCACCTTTACTTTAACATCATCGGCACCACCGTGTTCCTGATCGCCATCTACGGCCTGCGGGCGGCGGGCTTTCTGCCCTTCTGGGATGAGGCCATGACCCGGGGCGACATCGCAAACTTCCACACCCTGTTCAACGTGGTGGTCACCCTGCTGTTCATGCCTTTCACCCGGGCGCTGGCCTGGCTGGCGGAAAAGACCATTCCGGAAAAGGCGGGCGACGAGCAGGATCTTGCCCTGCCCGTGCTGGACGAGCGGCTGCTCACCAGCCCCGCCGTGGCCCTGCAGCAGGCCCGGGCCGCCGTGGAGAAGATGGCCAGCCGCGCCGCCACCAACTTTACCAAGTCCTTCGGCCAGCTGGATCATTACAACGAGGAGACCACCCTCAACATCAACACCCGGGAGGACCTGCTGGACAAGATGGAGGTGTCCATCACCGGCTATCTGATCAAGATCGGCGACCGGGAGCTGAACGAGAACGAGTCCCGCCAGGTGACCGAGCTGATCAAGCTCATCTCGGAATACGAGCGCATCGGCGACTATGCCATCAACGTCCTGCAATGCGCCCAGCGCCTGCGGGAACAGGAGCTGCATTTCTCCGCCCACGCGGTGCAGGAGCTGGGGGTGCTGGGCAGCGCCTTGCAGGAGACCCTGCAGCTGACCAACACCGCCTTCTTTGAGGGCGATCTGAAAAAGGCCGCCCAGGTGGAAGCGTTGGAAGAGACCGTGGACCAGCTGTGCGCCTCCATGCGGGAGCGGCACATCCAGCGGCTGAAAGAGGGCCTATGCGAGCTGGAAAGCGGCATCGTTTACCTGGACATCCTCACCAACACCGAGCGGGTGTCGGACCACTGCTCCAACGTGGCTAACCGGCTGCTGGGCTCCGAGCTGGACCTGGACATGCACGCCCGCAAGCAGGACCTGCAGGCCGGCCACAGCGAGCTGTACAACCAGCAGCTGCTGGCCTACCAGCAAAAATATCTTTCGGTGCTGACCGGGCCGCTGTAATGGTTTCAGCGCCCTAAAATGCCTCAGCCGCCCCTGTTTGTGCGTCCTGCGCAAACAGGGGCGTTTTTTATCACGGTGGATCAAAAAAGTTTTGGTGAAAGGCTTGACAAAGCTGTTAGTCAGTGCTAACCTTGTCTTGTGGTTAGATAAAACTAACTTTTGAGCGTTTATTCTTCCCCCGGCACGGGGGATCGTTTGAAAAAAGAAGGGAGCGGTATGATGCCTATTTCCATGGGTACTGTTGGTCAGTCGTATGTGATCCGCCGCATCAGCGGCAATTCTCAGGTAAAGGCCCACCTGCGGGCGCTGGGCTTCAACGAGGGCGCCAGCGTGCAGCTGATCTCACAGCTGCAGGGCGACGTGATCCTGCATGTGAAGGACACCCGCATCGCCATCAACCAGGAGCAGGCGCTGCACATCTATGTGTGACCGGCCCCGCTTTTTCCGTTTGTTTTGCACAGGCGTTTGCCTGTAATGATACCGTTGGCGCGCTGTTTGCGGCCACACAGGAGGAGGAACCCACCAATGACATTGAAAGACGCAAGAGTTGGCTCTACGGTAACGGTGCGCAAGATCCAGGGCGAGGGCGCTTACAAGCGCCGCATCATGGACATGGGCATCACCAAGGGCAGCCAGATCTTCATCCGCAAGGTAGCCCCGCTGGGCGACCCCATCGAGGTAACGGTGCGGGGATACGAACTGTCGCTGCGCAAAGCCGATGCCGAATGCGTGGAGATCGACCTGGCAAACCCGTAAAAAGCGCCGCTTGCAGCAGGGCCATCCGCCCCGGCGCTTTTTTACAGCAAGCAGTTAGTTTAAACTAATCCAACTTAGCTTTTGCTAACTATTAACAGAGGAGGAAGAGCAGCTATGGCATTGACCATTGCATTGGCCGGCAACCCCAACTGTGGCAAGACCACCATGTTCAACGCGTTGACCGGCGCGAATCAGTACGTGGGCAACTGGCCCGGCGTTACCGTGGAAAAAAAGACCGGCAAGATCAAGACCGGCAAAAACGGCGAAAGTGTGGACGTGACCGACCTTCCGGGCGTGTACTCCCTGTCGCCCTACACCCTGGAAGAGGTGGTCACCCGGGATTACCTGCTGAACGAGCGGCCGGACGCGATCCTGAACCTGGTGGACGCCACCAACATCGAGCGCAACCTGTATCTCACCACCCAGCTCATCGAGACCGGCATCCCCGTTGTGGTGGCCCTGAACATGAGCGACCTGTTAAAGAAAAACAACATCCACATTGACGTAAAAGACCTGGCGTTCCGGCTGGGCTGCCCCATTGTGGAGACCAGCGCCCTGAAAGGCACCGGCCTTGCCGAGGCCGTGGCCGAGGCGGTGAAGCTGGCCAAAAGCAGCAAGATCCAGCGGCCCGCCGCCATCTTCGAAAAGAGCGTGGAAGAAAAGATCGACGCCATCAGCGCCGATCTGCCCGCCGGGGTCCCTGACCAGGAAAAGCGCTGGTACGCCATCAAGCTGCTGGAGCAGGACAGCAAGGTGCTGGAACAGCTGGGCCTTGCCGCCGGCAACAAATACCGCCCTTGGTCCGACACCCTGGCCAAAGAGTTTGACGACGACGTGGACGCCGTCATCACCGACCAGCGCTACCGTTACATCCAGGGCCTTGTGAACGCCACCGTGAAAAAGCCCACCGGCAAGATGAGCGTTTCCGACAAGATCGACCAGGTGGTGACCAACCGCGTCCTGGGCCTGCCCATCTTCCTTGTCATCATGTGGGCGGTGTACTTTATCTCGGTGACCACCGTGGGCACCTGGGTCACCGACTGGACCAACGACACCTTCGTGGGCGGCATTCAGGGCATAGTGGGCGATCTGTTCGCCAGCGCCGGCGTGAGCGACGTGCTCACCAGCCTGGTGGTGGAAGGCATCATCGGCGGCGTGGGCGCCGTGCTGGGCTTTGCGCCCCAGATGGCCATCCTGTTTTTGTTCCTGTCTCTGCTGGAGGACTGCGGCTACATGGTGCGCATCGCCTTTGTGATGGACCGCATCTTCCGCCACTTCGGCCTGTCCGGCAAGAGCTTCATCCCCCTGTTGATCTCCTCCGGCTGCGGCGTGCCCGGCATCATGGCCTCCAAGACCATCGAGCAGGACAACGACCGCCGCCTGACCATCATGACCACCACCTTTGTGCCCTGCGGCGCAAAGCTGCCGGTGATCGCGCTGCTCAGCGCCGTGATGGTGGGCCAGGCCACCGGCAGCACCTTCCTGGCGGCGAACCTGGCGCCCATCATGTACCTGATCGGCATTCTGGCCGTGCTGGTCTCCGCCATCATGCTGAAAAAGACAAAGCCCTTCTCCGGCAAACCCGCCCCCTTTGTGATGGAGCTGCCCGCCTACCACATCCCCAGCGCCAAGACCGTTCTGCTGCACGTGTGGGAGCGGCTGAAAGGCTACCTGATCAAGGCCGGCACCATCCTGTTTTTGGCCTGCGTGGTGATGTGGTTCCTCTCCAGCTTCGGTTTTGAAAACGGCAGCTTCGGCCTGGTGGAGGAAGCCTCTTCTTCCCTGATGGCCCTTGTGGGCGGCGCCATCGCTTTCCTGTTCGCCCCCCTGGGCTTTGGCGAGTGGCAGCCCGTGGCAGCTTCTCTTTCCGGCTTTACCGCCAAGGAAGCCATCGTTTCCACCATGGGCGTGCTGGCCAACGTGGCGGAGGACCTGAGCGAGGACACCGACATCGTGGCCGCCGCCGTGCAGACCTGGTTCCCCACCGCCGCCGCTGCCTTCTCCTTCCTGGTGTTCAACCTGCTGAACAGCCCCTGCCTTGCGGCCATTGCCACCATGGCCAAGGAGATGCAGGACCGCAAGTGGTTCTGGTTCGCCATTTTGTATCAGAACGTGTTCGCTTATGCAGTGTCCCTGATGATCTACCAGCTGGGCGGCCTCCTGGTGGGTCAGGTGGCCTTCAGCGCCTGGACCGTCATCGCCGCGCTGGTGCTGGCCGTGATGCTGCTGATGCTGTTCCGGCCGGACCCCTACAAGGCAAACAAGGTGTACACCCGCTCTTCGGTGGAGGCTGTCGGATAAATCATGGGCGATCCTTCCTTTTCCATGCTGTACGTGCTGATCGGCTTTCTGGCGGTCTACTTTATCGCCATGGGGCTGTTCCGGCTGGCGGAATGGATCAAAAATAAATTCAAATAACCCGCACCGGCGGCGCTGCAAAAGGCCCGCCGCGGCAGAAAGAAGGTCCTTTTATGAACGTTGCAGACATCATCGTCATTGCCATCGTGGCGGCGCTTTTGGTCGGCGCCATCCTGGCCACCAAAAAGCATTTCAGCGGCAAGGGCAGCTGCTGCGGCGGCTGTTCTGGCTGCTCCGGCTGCCACGGCAGCTGCGGCGGCGAGGGCGCGCATCACGCCCGGTAAGCCAATTTATTTCATTTTCCTCTTTGGGTGTTTTCACCCCGATCTCTTTTTTCAAACGGCAAAGGCCCGGTCAAGCTGACCGGGCCTTTTGCTGTTTGTTCTCTTTGGTTTTCCACAGCCGGGGCGCTCGTTTGTGGAAAACCAGAGCAGGGCTTTGAAGATGCAAAAAGAACGCGCCCAAAGGACGCGTTCTTTGAATGCAACCTTATTTCAAGAAGCCCTGGATGATCTTTTCCTCGGCTTCCTCGCTGGTGAGGCCCAGGGTGCGCAGCTTCAGCAGCTGCTCGCCGGCGATCTTGCCGATGGCCGCCTCGTGGATCAGCTCGGCATCCACATGGTTGGCTTCCAGGCCGGGCTGGGCCAGCACTTTGCCGTTTTCCGCCAGGATGGCGTCACATTCCGAGTGGCCGGTGCAGGGGGCGTTGCCCTTGATGGTGGAGTAGAACTCCTGCCGGGAATTGCCCCGGGCCACGCTGCGGCTCACCAGATCGCAGGCGCTGCCCTCGCCCTCCATGCGCACCACAAAGTCGGTGCGGGCAAACTCGTCCCCGTCGGTCATGATGCGCTCGCGCACCACCAGGCGGGCGTCCTTTTGCAGCACGGCACGAGTCTTACGGGTGGTGCTGGTCACGCCGCCCAGCTGCACGGTGTCCATCTCCAGGCTGGCGCCCTCGGCCAGCTCCACGTCGGTCACCGGGTCGATGCGCTTGGCGCCGGTGCCGGAACCGGTGGCGATGTGCTTTTCCAGATAGAGCACCTTCGCGTTTTTCTCCAGGAAAAAGCGGTGGATGCCGTTGTGGCGGGCCTCCGCCTCGCCCTCGCTGTGCACGCCGCAGCCGGCCTGCACCGTCACGTCGGCCCCTTCGCCGATGTAAAAGTCGTTGTATACCAGGTCGTCCACACCGGAATGGGTGACGCAGGCGGGGATGTATACGGTCTCGCCCTTGGTGCCGGGCTTTACCCGGATCACGATGCCGGGCGCGCCCTCTTTGTTTTCAATGGAAATGTTCTCGGTGGACTGGCGGCCAGCGCACTGGCTGTCCTCCCGGATGTTGAAAGCGCTCTTTCCGCCAATGGGATTGGCGGAGATCAGGCGCAGCAGTTCGTCGGTGATCTGGTTCATACGATCGCACTCTCCTTTTCCAGCGGGCAGCGCACCGCGTGTTCATTGGCCAAAAGCTGAGGCAGGATCTCCTGGCGGGGGCCGTGCTGGCGCACCCGGCCGTCGGCGATGACGACGATCTCGTCCGCAATGGAGAGGATGCGCTCCTGGTGGCTGATCACCAGCAGGGTGCCGGTGTTCTTGGCCCGCAGCTCCTCAAAGGTCTCCACCAGCCGGGCAAAGCTCCACAGGTCGATGCCGGCTTCCGGCTCGTCGAAGATGGACAGCTTCGCCTTGCGGGCCAGCACGCTGGCGATCTCGATGCGCTTGATCTCGCCGCCGGACAGGCTGGCGTTCAGCTCACGGTCGATGTATTCGCTGGCGCAAAGGCCCACCTTGCCCATCAGATCGCACAGCTGGCCCTCGTCCAGGGGATGGCCCGCGGCCAGCTCCAGCATATCCCGCACGGTGAGGCCCTTAAAGCGCACTGGCTGCTGGAAGGCGTAGGCCAGGCCCTTGCGGGCACGCTGGGTCACGTCCAGGTCGGTGATGTCCTCGCCCTCAAACAGGATGCGGCCGCTGGTCTGGGTCTGCACGCCCGCGATCAGCTTGGCCAGGGTGGTCTTGCCGCCGCCGTTGGGGCCGGTGACCACGATCAGCTTGCCCTCGCCCAGTTCCAGGTCGATGTCCTTGATGATATTCTCGCCGCCCGGTATGCTCCAGGCCAGATGCTCCAGTTTCAGCATAACGAATTCCTCACTTTATTTCAAAACCTTGCAGCCCGCCGGGCCGCCGCCCCGGCAGCCAAACCTTCCGCCAGGGCGCTCTGTATTTCTTTAACCTACACTATTATGGTCTACTTTGCCCCAAATGTCAATATGCCGCTTCGGGCTGGGGCTCGGTCTCGGCTTTTTCTTCCTCCGCCGTCTGCTCCCCGGCCGCCTGTGCCTCGCTGGCATCGGGGGTTGCCTCGGGATCGGCCGCGGGCGCTGCCGTTTCCGGCTGGCTTTCCTCTTCCTCGGCCTGGGGCTGCTGGGCCTGGCCGTGAAACCGGTGGTCCGGGTCGCTGGCATCGTCCGGCAGGCCGGAAAGATAACTGGCGGAACCCAGCAGCTCCTCCACCTGCTCCATGGTCAGCTTGCCGGTCCAGTAGCCCTGGGCCGCCAGCATGTAGGCCGCCCCGGTGCGCTCGGCCTGTTCCAGCAGGTCCGGCAGGCTGGCTTTCTGCACCTGGCCGGTAAAGGGATGGATCCATTCCTGGGGCAGGGCAGGGGTGTCGCCGTCCACGCCCCGCAGCCGGGCGGGGGTCACATGGCCGGTGATGAAGCCCCGGCCGCCGAACAGCGGCTCGGCCAGCCAGAACAGGGCGTATTTGATCTTGAAGCGGCTGACGAACATCCGCCGCATCCGGCGGGTGTGCCAGAAGGTATCCGCCAGGGCCTCCCGGCTGACGGTGATGCCCAGCGCCTGCTGGATGCCCTTTTGCAGCAGCGCCCCCGCCCCGGCCAGGGCGGCGCCGGTCAGTTCCGGGGTGTTCTCCTCCACCGTGACTGCCCCGCTGCCGGTGTCCTGCTTGTGCAGGTAGCTGTCCAGCGCGATCTCAAAGTAGCCGTGGCCGCCCTTTCGGCCGTACCGCTGGCCCGGCTGGGTGATCATCACCACATAGGGATGCAGCACACAGTCCGCCGCATAGTGGCACAAAAAGCCCAGCACATAGCTGCGCTGCTCCGGGGTCTCCGCCTCCTGGATCAGGGTGCGCAGGAACACGCCGGTATTTTCATCGTGCAGCCGCCCGCCGATGCCCGGTAGGTCCTCGCCTCGCTTTGCGCTTTTGCGCCACACCCGGTAGCAAAACAGGATGTCCGGCCCGTTTGCGCCGCAGGCAAACGCCGCCGGGTGCGCCGGTTCGATCCCAGCGATCTGTGCGGATCTGCCCGCGGTGCGGATGTGTGTATAGCCTTCCGGCATTGGATCACCAACCTCTTCTTTTTGTATATTTAAATCAAAATATACGAATTGTATTTTATATAGCCCGTATGAGCCGTTCGTCTGGGAGGTGGAAAAAGCAATTCCAGAAAAGGGCCGCTTCTACGGGCATCGCCCGGCCGCCCCGGCTTCAGCGCATACAGTTTTATTTTACACGATTTTTGTGTTTTTCACAAATCTTTTTTCGGTTTTCCGCCCAGATCAGCGCTGTTTATTGCAAACCCGGCTTTGCTTGGTGTATACTTTTTGGTGATCTTTCTATTTATAGTCGGAGGCCAGACATGCAAAAACGTCTTACACAGCTTTTTTCCATCGGATCCCTTGTGGTGTGGATCTGGATCTTCGCCAGCAGCCTGCTGGTGTGGCCCCACAACAGCGCCGCCGCCCTGGTTTTGGGCATTGGGGGGGCTGTTTTGGTCAGCGCCCTGGCCTTTTTCGGCGGCCCCTTGCTGGACAAACTCTCCGCCCGCAGCTTCCGCACCCTGAGTGCCGCGCTGTTTGCCGCCTACGGGGCCTTTCTGGTTTATATGGCGGTGCAATTGCAGGTGGTGCCCATCATGGACATGGAGGTGGTGATCCGCAGCATCCCGGATTTTCTGGACAACGGCTCCCCCCAGGTGTGGAGCGGCTACTATGTGGTGTGCAACAATAACCTAGGGCTAGCGCTGCTGCTGTCGGGCCTGTACGCGATGCTGGGGCTGTTCGGCATCGCCCCGGGCACGCCGGCGGGCCATCTGGCGGGCACCGTGTTCAGCAGCCTGTTCATTCTGCTCACGGTGTTCCTCTGCTGCTGGTGCGCGCTGCGCATCTGGCGCAGCCGCCAAGCGCTGGCTTTGGCCTTTGTGCTCTGCGCCGGGTTTGCCCCCTTCGTGCTCTGGTCCTCCACCTATTATTCCGACACCCTGTCCGCCCCGTTTTTCCCGGCCATCCTGCTGTTGTGGACCTTTTTCCGGGACGCCAAACGCCAGCCCGGGCGCATCGCCCTGCTGACCGCCATGGGCGTTGTGACCTTTTTGGGCTTTGCGCTGAAAGGCAGCATCGCCGTGGCCCTGGTGGCCCTGCTGATCCTGCTGTTTTTGACCCTGAAGCCCCGCAAGGCGGCGCTGTACGGCCTTGTGCTGGCGGCGGCCTTCGCTCTGCCCCTGGCAGGGTACCGGGTATGGCAGCAGGGCTATCTGGACTGGTCGGTGCAGGATGCCATCGCCTACCCCACCGAGCTGTGGTTCGCCTACGGCAGCGAGGGGGACGGCAACTATTCCCAGGACATCGTGGACGCCGCCAACGCCCTGCCGGACATGGAGAGCCGCCGGGCCATGCTGCGCCAGCGCATTGTGGACAACTACACCTCCCGCACGCTGCCCCAGCAGTTCCAGTTCTTTTCCCGCAAGCTGGGCATCACCTGGGGCAACGGCCTGTATGACGCCCAGGAGTTCCTGCAAACGCCCTCCTATTCCAACTGGACCCACTTCTTCATCCTGCCCGGGCAGCCAGGCTTTATGCCGCTGACCTATTACTGCCAGGGCTACCTGCTGATGATCCAGCTGCTGCTTTTGGCCGGGGCGGCGCTGGATCTGAAAAAGGGCCCGGCAGCCCCCATCACCCTGGCGCGGCTGTGCCTGGTGGGCGGCATTTTGTTTTTGAGCTTCTGGGAGACCAAGGCCCGCTACGCCTTCAACTTCACCCCGCTGATGCTGCTGTTGGCGGTGGGCGGGGTGCTGGCGCTGACCGCCAGCCTGGCCGGCATCAAGGCCCGCCGAAGCGAAACGAACACCGCATAACAGCACGCAAAAGCGGCCCTCCATCACACCGATGGAGGGCCGCTTTTCTCGTTTATTGATCCTGTTTTTCAGCCTGCCTCAGGGCCGGTCACTTTTTCTCCAGAAAGCGGGGCAGCACAAAGAAGTACAGTCCGCCGCCGATGAAGAAGATCACCAGCAGGCTCAGAATGCCCCAGGGGGCGGCGGCGGTGTCCACCTGGGCCAGCACATCGGCGCTGGCGGTGGCGCGGGTCAGGCCCATGTCTTTCAGGGCGCTGTTGGCCGCCAGGGCCGTGCTCCAGCCCACCAGGGCCGGGCCCATGATGGCGCTGAACTTGCCGAAGATATCGTAAAAGCCGAAGAACTCGCCGCTGCGCTTTTTGTCCGGGATCATCTTGCCGAACATGCTGCGGCTCAACGCCTGGATGCCGCCCTGGCTGGTGGCCACCAGGATGGCCATGACCCAGAACTGCCACACCTCCCGCAGGAAGAAGCCAAAGATGGTAACGCCCACATAGATGCAGATGCCCACGCCCACCATGGTGCGGGCGCCGAATTTTTCGCTGGCCTTGATGTACAGCAGGCAGAAGGGCAGGCCCAGCACCTGCACCAGCAGCAGCGCCAGCAGCATGCTGGTGGAGTCCAGCCCCAGGGTATCGCCGTAACTGGTGGACATATGGATGATGGTGTTCACGCCGTCGATGTAGAAGAAGTAGGCGATCAGGTACACGAACATGGCCTTGTGGTGGAAGATCTCCTTCACCGTCACGGCAAGGCCGTGGATAGCCTCCCGCACCGCGCCCTGCTTGTTTTCGTTATAGCTTTTCTGCTCCACGTTTTTCAGCAGGGGGATGCTGAACACCAGCCACCAAACGGCGGTGAGGCCGAAGGCGAAGCTGAGGCAGAACAGCATGTAGTCGCTGCCCAGCACCAGGTTCAGGACCAAAAAGGCCAGCAGCGGGATGGTGGAACCGCCAATGTAGCCCAGGCCGTAGCCCATGGTGGATACCTTGTCCATCCGGTCCTCGGTGGTCACGTCGTTCAAAAAGCTGTCGTAATACAGGTTCGCCCCGGCAAAGCCGATGGTGGAGAGGATGTACAAAAACAGCACCGCCATGCCCACCTTTTCCGCCACGCCGGGCTGCATAAAGTCCAGCATGGGGGTGACGGCCAAAAAGGCACAGGACACAACGCCCACCAGCATAAAGGCGGTGAACAGCTTTTTGCGCATACCCTTAAAGTCGCCAAAAGCGCCCAGCACCGGCGCCAGCAGCGCCACGATGGCCATGGCCGCGCTGGTGGCGTAGCCCCAGGTGCTCATGCCGGAAGCCGCATCCGCCATATAGTCCACCACCGTGTTGTAAAAGATCGGCAGAATGGTGACCACGATCACCGAGTGGGCGCTGTTGGCCCAGTCGTACATCATCCAGCTTTTTTCTTCTTTGGTAAAACCTTTCAGAAATTTCATATTCTCTTCCTCACTGCGGATCCTGGGGCCGCAAGGCCCGCTTTGTTCCCGTTTTCGATCAAAATACTTCAAAAAATTGAAATATCGCCCTGTTCAGTGTAGCACGGAAACCGCAAAAGCACAACCAAAAAATGTTTTACTTTTCCGTCAATTTTTTAACGAAAATCATTGAGCGGGGGCCTTTGCAAAGCCGAGGCCGGGCAAGGAAACTTTGCCCCTGACTCTTTACAGATAGGAATGATTTGTATTAAAATGAAGAACAACGTAAAAGCTGGCCGCAAAGCGGCGTTTTCCGCCATCCGCCCTTTGGGGGCGGGGCCGGAAACGCGCCGTTTTTCCGCCGCCGTTTTTGAGGAGGTACGCCTTTGGATCTGATCGCATCCATCTTTTCTTTGTATGCCGACCGGGCGGACTGGTTCGCCGGCCTTTTGCTGGACCACATCGCTCTGGCGGCCGGGGCCATCGTCATGTCCGGCAGCATCGGCCTTGTGCTGGGCATCTGGATCGCGGAGCATCCCCGCTTTGCCCCGCCGGTGATGGGCCTGTGCAACGTGCTGTACACCATCCCCGCCATCTCGCTGCTGGGCATCTTGATCCCCTTCAGCGGCATCGGCAACAAAACCGCCGTGATCGCCCTAACCATTTACGGCATCATGCCCATGGTGCGCAACACCTATGTGGGCCTGACCAGCCTGGACGCGGACATCCTGGAAGCCGCAAAAGGCATGGGCAGCACCCGCGCCCAGACCCTGCTGCGCATCAAGCTGCCCATGGCGGCGGGGGTCATCCTGGCGGGCGTGCGCAACATGGTGGTCATGACCATCTCGGTGGCGGGCATCGCCTCCTTTGTGGGGGCGGGCGGCCTGGGGGTGGCCATCTACCGGGGCATCACCATCTACAACCCGGCCATGACGGCGGCAGGCAGCATCCTGATCGCCCTTCTGGCCCTGGCGTGCGACCTGGCACTGGGCGCACTGGAAAAATACTTTAAAAAACGAGGAGCGTAACATCATGCATCTGTTCAAACGCATTTGTGCCGCCGGCCTTGCCGCCGCGCTGGCATTCACCCTGGCGGCCTGCTCTGGCAGCAGCGCCTCTTCTTCCGCTGCTTCTGCCTCGTCCGCCGTTTCCGGCAGCGCGCAGGCCGCTTCCGGCGATGCGGTGCGCATCGCCACCAAGCCCATGACCGAGCAGTACATCCTGGGCGAGATGCTGGGCCTTCTGGTGGAGGATGCCGGTTATCCGGTGCAGATCACCAAGGGCATCGGCGGCGGCACCAGCAACATCCAGCCCGCCATGGAGCAGGGCGAATTCGACCTGTACCCGGAATACACCTCCAGCGGCTGGATCCTTGTCTTGGGCCATGAGGCGGGCGAAGTGTCCGACGAGGAGATCCTGGCAAAGCTGCAGCAGGAGTACCAGGAAAAATTCGGCATGACCTGGCTGGGGCTTTACGGCTTCAACAACACCTACACCGTGGCGGTGCGGGGCGATGTGGCCGAGCAGTACGGCCTTGCCACCACCAGCGACCTGGCCGCTGTGGCCGATCAGCTGACCTTTGGCGGCAACCCGGACTACATTGAGCGGGCGGACGGCTTCGGCGCGCTGTGCGACACCTACGGCCTTTCCTTCCAGAAAGTCTCGGACATCGACATCGGCCTGAAATACCAGGCGCTGGCCTCCGGTGACATCGACGTGACCAACGCCTACACCACCGACGCCCAGCTGGCAAACCCGGACACCAACGTGGTGGTGCTGGAAGACGACAAGCACCTGCAGGTGAACTACTTCTGCTCCACCGTGGTGCGGCAGGACGCGCTGGAAAAATTCCCCGGCCTGGAAGAAGCCCTGATGAAGATGGACGGCATCCTCACCGATCAGGAGATGGCCCGGCTGAACTATCAGGTCGAGGTGGAAGGCCGGGACGAAAAGGACGTGGCCCGGGACTTCTTGGTCCAGAAGGGCCTGCTGGAGGCGTGATCATGGCTCAGCCTGTCATCCGGTTCTCCCATGTGACCAAGGGTTACGGCGGCCAGGTGGTGCTGCGGGATCTGTCGCTGGACATCCAGCCCGGTGAGTTTTTGACCATCATCGGCCGGTCCGGCTGCGGCAAGACCACCGCCCTCAAGCTGGTCAACGGCCTGATCGCCCCGGACTCCGGCCAGGTGCTGGTCAAAGGGCAGGACGTGGCCGCCGCCGACCCGGTGGCGCTGCGCCGCGGCATCGGCTACGCCATCCAGAGCGTGGGGCTTTTCCCCCACATGACCGTGGAAAAGAACATCGGCTATGTGCCCTCCATCTCCGGCATGGCGGGCTGGAGCGGCCAGGCCCTGCACCAAAAAGCCGCCGCCCTGCTGGAACGGGTGGGCCTTTCGCCGGAGCTGGCCCAGCGGTATCCCCGGGCGCTCAGCGGCGGGCAGCGCCAGCGGGTGGGCATTGCCCGTGCCCTGGCCGCCGGGCCGGACATCCTTTTGATGGACGAGCCCTTCGGCGCGGTGGACGAGATCACCCGCGCCCAATTGCAGGACGAGATCCTGCGCATCCACAAGGAGAGCGGCATCACCATCCTGTTCGTGACCCACGACATTGGCGAAGCGCTGAAACTGGGCACCCGCACCCTGGTGATGGAAGGGGGCGAGGCGCTGCAATGCGCCGCCCCCAGCCAGATCCTGGAGTGCCCGGCCTCTGCCTTTGTGGAGCAGCTGGTCTGCCGCAGCCGGGAATTCCAGCTGCGCGCCTGAGCTTCCCTTGTCAAACCACACGGCCCCGCCCGAAGTATTTCGGGCGGGGCCGTTTTTGCGCAGGCGGTATTTGACATTTGCCCGGGTTCGCGGTATCGTTAAGGATGTTCGTTTTGATTTTTATCGTATGGAGAGCCTTGGATCTATGCCCACGTCAAATGTTTCTGCCCGGCCGGCCGAAACGGCAAGCCGTTTTGCCCGGTTCCGCACCTTTCTGCCCTTTCTCTGCTCCTCGCTGGCATCCTCGGCGGTGGACCTGGGGGCCTTTACCCTGCTGTGCGCCCTGCTGCGGGGCCGGCTCAGCGCCGCTGTGTACATCACCGCCGCCACCATTGCGGCCCGGGTGCTGTCTAGCCTGATGAACTATCTGATCAACTACTTTTTCGTGTTCCAAAGCCATGCGGCCCACCACCGGTCGGCGGTGCTGTACGGTGTGATCACCGTGTTAAAGACCCTGGCCAGCGCCTTTCTGGTGACGCTGGCCACCAGCTGGATCCCCGGCCTGCCTGAGCTGGCGGCCAAGATCCCGGCGGACATCCTGCTGTTCGTGGTCAACTACCTGCTGCAAAATTTTTTGGTATACTGACCCCGCTCCGCCGCTTTTTGTAAAGCACACCATTATACCGCATTTTCGCTCTCTATACGAGAAAAAGGCCACCTTTTGGTGACCTTTTTCGACAGGCTGAAACCCCCGGCCATCCGAAATCAATTCGGACGGCCGGGGGTTTTTTATGCGTTTGAAGCGATTCAGGCGGTTTCGCCGTCCTGCTGGCCGTAGGCGGCCTCGGCTTCCTGCCAGGCTTCCTCATAGCCCTGGGCATGGCCCTCGTCGTAGCCGTTGGTATACTCGTTGTCCAGCTGCTCCTGGAGGATTTGGTCGTCCTGGGCATCCCGGGCGGCGGCCACGTCGTCGTCCAGCCAGTCGTAGCTGTCCGAGTCGTACCAGTACTTCACCTGGTGGCGCACGCTGCTCTCCAGCTGCTGAGCGGTGTTGTTCATCTGGAACACGCCCTCCACCGACAGGTACCACCGCTCGTCGCCGTTTTCTGCCGTGAAGGTGACCTGTTTCACGCCGGCCTCTTTCAGGCCGGGCAGCAGGGCGTGGCAGCTTTCGGCAAAGGCGGTCTTGTCCGCAAAGGCGCCGCTCAGGGTCAGGTCGGCCCGCACATAGTTGCCTTCGTTCAGCTGGTCCAGGGTGACGTTCTCGCTCACCTGGGGGCCGGTCAGGCTGACGTAGGTGGAGCAGGCGGTGACGGCGTCCTGGGGCAGCGTCTCATACAGCCGCTGCTGTAACTGGCTTTCCAGCCGCGCCTCGGCGTGCTGCCGGTCCGGGCCATAGTAGCGCGTCAGCACCGGGATGGTGGCCACGCCTAGGCTACCGCAGATGAGGATGAAGCAGACGAACATGCTCAGAAAATCATACTTGAGCTTTGCCTGGCCCCGGTGGGCGTTGGCCCACAGCACCTCCACGCCCAGGGCCACCAGCACCAGGGGCGCTAATTTTGCCGCCGTGACGATCTGAAAATTCGGCACGGCCAGGCTCAGCACGATCACCAGGCCGGTGATGATGAGGGCGATGCCCAGGGTGAAGCTGCCCACCCGGCGCACCGGCTCATCGCTTTGGCGGCGGCTGCGGCGGGGCGCTTCCATGCGGGGGATGGCCTCCCGGGGCGGCTGGGGCGCCGCCGGGGCATCGCTGCCGTCCAGGATCTGGGGTTCTGGCTGCTGGCCGTCCCAGCTGTATTCGTTGTCGTTCATGGTCCGTTCCTCCTTCACTCGCCCTTAAAGCTGGTAAAATCCTCGTCGTCCAGCTCTTCCGGCAGCTGCTTGCGGGTCTTTTTGCTGCCCCGGATCAGGTAGATGCCGGCCGCCACAAAGACCACCGACACCGCCAGGGTGGGCAGGCCGGCCAGGATGCCCCGCACGGTGTTCACCACCACATTGTCGTAGCCGAAGATGTCGGTCAGGCTCCACACCCAGGGATAGACAAAATTGTCGTACAGACCGTACAGGCCCATGATGACCAGCGCCCAGCCCACGATGTTGTGCTTTTTCACAGCCAGTTCAGCAAGGCCCTTGACCTGATCCAGATCGAACTGGAACTCGTCCGGCGGGCATTCTCCCATCTTAAGCCGGCTGCGCAGGTTCAGCGAGTCGAAGAAGCTGTACATATAAACTACCGCCGCGAATACCGCGATGGGGCTGAACAGCGCCGCGCCCAGCGCGATCAGCAGCACAAAGGCGAGAATTTGGGAAAGCCCCCGTTTCATATATCCCTGATACATCTGCCCCGCGCCGGGGATAAAAGAAAAGCAAAAAGTCAAAAATCCGTTTTTGATCATGATCGTCACACTCCCGTTTTCATTGAAATAAGATCCGTTATCCGTCTATCTTGTCCCGCAGCCACTGGCCTACCCGGTCCGCCGGGGACGGGGCGTCCGAAGCCTGGGATCCTGTCTTGGGCTGCATGTTTTTGGGCCGGTCCTCCGGGCCAAGGTGGCTGTCCGGCCGCTGGGGCTCCCGGTCCAGCCAGGCGGTCAGCCGGTCCAGCGCCTGGCCCACCGGGCCTTTTTCCTCTTCCGGGGCCTGCTGGCTCACGGCGGGGGGCTGGGCCAGATCCTGGGGCTGGGCCGAGAGGGCGTTCAGCGCGCTGCCAAACACGCCGCTGTACCACAGCCCGGCGGTGATGGCCA
>CASEVW010000104.1 GCA_949291395.1 uncultured Oscillospiraceae bacterium
CACGATAAGGTTCCGTTCAAGCTTCGATATTGTTCAATTTTCAAGGTCCTGTGCCGCTTGCCTCTCAGCGAGGCAGCTTGTTTATTATATCTCGCAAAGTTCTTTTTGTCAAGCACTTTTTTGAAATATTTTTTCAAGCTCCTTCGAGCGGCTTGCCGTTTTTGACGGCTCAGTTATAATACCACACCCCCGTACCAGAAGTCAATACCTTTTTTCAATTTTCTTTTATGAATTTGTTTTTCTATATAGATATGTATTATAATATATAACATCTTATACACGTGTTTTTTCTTTCCTGCTCAATCGCACCTTGTCGTGCCCTGTCGGAAAAGTTTTTCGTATTTTTTGAAAAAAGGCTTTTCAAACGGCAGAAAATGTGATATTATTATTCTTGCACTTAGCAATGAGCGCTCGTGGCGCAGCTGGATAGCGCGTTAGACTCCGACTCTAAAGGCCGTGGGTTCGAATCCCGCCGAGCGCACCATAAAAAGGACACTGTACTGACCCGTACAGTGTCCTTTTTTGTTGTTACGGCGCAGCGTTGGCTGTACTTTTCCTCGGCCCAATCTCTTTGGCATACCATTCGCTAATTTGTACAATTTTTGTTTTTTCATTTAGCGTTTCTAACAAAATCACATTGCAGCTTCTTATCATCCTTTTTATCGGATACATCATCTGTTACACTATTGGTAGAGCAAAAACCTATTCCCATATGGAATGGATGGTGACCACAGTGCAGTTTCGCGCCATAACCTTGATGGATATCTCCGAAGCCAGCTACCTCACGGCAGAAAACGCTTGGCGTTACCGCGCCATCATGCGCACTTTCTACCTGGAATCCCAGAAGGCAAACATTCGGCTGAACAAAACGCAGCTTCTTACGCTGCTTCGCTCCGATCCCCATTTCGCAGACTACAGTGCTGACCAGCTGGAACAGGATCTGCATGCTCTGTGCGCCTGGCGAAATCTGGTCCCCATTCAGGACCCCCATCGCCCCACCAGCATCGCGGAATACAAAAACAAGCAGTTCAGCTATTCCATGTCTCAAACCGCCACGGAGATCGAGCGCATGACCATTTCTTTGGAAAACCTGGATCTGCGCACCGCAGTCCTTTCCTCGCAGCTGTTCGAGCGTATCCTGGATACCATAGACCGTCTCTCCCTGCTGACAAGCCAGCAAAACGCCCAGGTGAACCAGTACTGGGATCTTCTGCAGCAGGATTTTCGCCAGCTGACCAATCGCTACCAGGACTATCTGCGGGACTTTTATTCCTCCCATGCAGAGCATATCCTTCAAACCACAGAATTTCTTCCTTACAAAGATAAGGTCGTCCGATATCTGCAGGAGTTCGTTCTGGAGCTGCAGCGGCATGCTGAGAAGATCCGCCGCATCCTCATATCCCTCCCCGAAGAGCAGATCTCCTCCATGCTCCACCAAGTCTATGAATCACAGCTGAAAGAGGGAGAAGGCCGCCTGATCCAGCGCGCCGATAACTACCCGGAACAGCTGCAGGATCAGATCTATGGGTTCTGGAACAGCTTTTACCTCTGGTTCGTCCCTGGAGAAAATGGGCAAAGCGACAGCCAGCATGTGCTGGAGCTGGCCAACGAGATCATCCAGCGTATCCTGATGAACGCCGAATTGATCCTGCAGGCGCACAGCGGCGGCGCCAATCGGAAAAGTGAGTATAAAAAATTTCTGGAGCTGTTTTCTGATTGTCCCACGCTGGCTGACGCGCATCGCCTTTCCGGGATGGTGTTCGGCGCCCAGCGTGCCCTCCATCTCACAGGTATCCACCCGGAGGAGCTGTACGAAACGGACAGCTGCTATGACGGGCAGCCCAACCTATATACCCTCCGTAACCGCCGCCGGCCCGGACGCCCCCCGCGGGAAAAGAGCTTTTTTCAGGACAAAAGCCTTCAAAAGGCTGCCCAGCGGCAGGCCTATCTGCAAAAACAAGAAGCGCTTCGTATCCAGTTGCAGCGTCTGATCCAACAGGGCAGGCTGGATGTTGCCTCGCTGGACGAGGTGGTGACCCCCGAAATCCGGCAAAGCATTCTTTCCTGGGTGGTCAAGGCAAATGCGAACAGCAGCAAGCGGGCCCGGACGGAATACGGGCAGTCCTATCGGCTGACCTGCCTGCCTGGCAAGACCTGTGTGCTCCACTGCACCGACGGAGACCTGACCATGCCTGCCTATTGTCTTATTTTTGAGGAGGTGCCCCCTCATGGATGAATTTCGCATTTTATTGGATCGTCTTTGGGTCCGCCGGGATGAGGATAGGGATCTGTTTTACCAGGTACGCCGCAAGCTGCCCGATCTGCGCCGGGCATTGCGCGAGCAATTCGGCTGGGAACTGATCTGCACCGAGAGGGTGATCCGCCTTGTCAAAGAACCGGCCAAAGCGGACGCCGCTTTCGGTATTTCTGATTTTTGCGAGATCAGCGATTACTGCCTTCTGTGTGGTGTTCTTTTGATGCTGGAAGACAAGGATGACGGCCAGCGTTTTTTGCTGTCCGAACTGACACAGGCGGTGAGCGCTTATGTAAAACCCTATCTGCCAGAATTGACATGGGAGCGCTATCAATGCCGCACCTCGCTGGTGCGGGTCCTGCAGTATGCGGAGCAGGTCGGCCTGCTGCGCAGCTGTGAGGGCGAGAGCAATGGGTTCGCCGCCCACCAAGAGCAGGAGGTTCTATATGAAAACACCGGGCTTTGCCGCTATTTCAGCGTGAACTTTCATCGAGATATCACCCGTTACCACTCGGTTGCGGATTTTGAGGCGCCTCCGGAGGACGGCCCCGACCAAGCCCGCGGTGCCTGGCGCACCTACCGGGTATACCGGCAGCTGGCATTGGCGCCGGGCGTGTATTGGGACGATCCGGCCGACCCGGTCTATGCCTATATCAAAAATCAGCGCAGCGCCATCCAGCGCAATCTGGACGACCTTATCGGCGGAAAGCTGCAAGTCTATCACAATGGCTCCTTTTTTCTGCCGGAAGACGGCACGCCCTGTGGGGAATGTTTTCCAAGGGATCAGATGCTCAGCGACGTTCTTCTGCTGTTGTCCGAGCGACTCAGCGAAAAGATCTCCTGCGGCTGCTTTTCCCGCAGCCCGGACGACCGGGTCCATCTGACACGGCAGGCCTTTTCCTCTGAGTTGGAGGCGGTGCGCCAGGAAAATCTTTCCCAATGGGGCAAGACCACCGCCGAGCGGGATCTTTCCGCCCTAACACAGGACGTATTGGGCGAGCTGTGCCACTGGGGCTTCGCCTGCGTGGAAGACGATATCGTCACCCTGAATCCTGGCATCGCCCTTTGGCAGGGCATGTATCCAAAAAAATAGAGTGCGGCATGGCTGCTTTGCTCTAACAACAAGGAGGTCTGTTCATGCAGGAACGCTGGCAGATGAATAAACTGGGGTTTGTAAATTTTTGGCTGTACGACTGGGAGGAATTTCTTTTTTCTGAGGGCCGCCTGCTTCTCCGCGGCGAAAATGGCGCTGGAAAATCCGTTACCACCCAAAGTTTTATTCCG
This sequence comes from uncultured Oscillospiraceae bacterium, assembly GCA_949291395.1. GTDB lineage: Bacteria > Bacillota > Clostridia > Oscillospirales > Ruminococcaceae > Allofournierella. Next base: position 3,539 of record CASEVW010000104.1, read on the forward strand.
TTTATGCTGGACGGGGATCTGCGCCCTTACCGGTTGGATTCCTTCGGCAGCAAAGACCGTAAGATGGCATACTACCTTCTGGGCGATCAAAAGGAAGAGAGCACCGGTTATCTTTACCTGGAATTTGTCAAGCCGGAGCAGCGCTTGTACCGCACGCTGGTGGTTGGGCTGCGGGCAAAGCGGAGCAGCAGCGCCATCGAGTTCTGGGGCTTCTGCCTGAGCGACGGCCGCCGGGTCGGTGTTGGCGCCGACGATTTTGCGCTATTTGAGACCAAAGGCTCCCAGCATATTTCTCTGAGCCGCCAGGAGGTGCACAATCGCTTTGGCCCCGGAGAAAACTGGGTGGAACGCGGCAGTGATTACAAGCGGATGGTCAACCGGATGCTGTTTGGCTGCGCCGAAGCAGAACAGTATGACCGCCTGCTCAAACTGCTGATCCAGCTGCGCAAACCCAAGCTGAGCAAAGATTTTTCTCCCCATCTGGTGCGGGAGATCTTAAACGAGTCACTGCAGCCTCTGAGTGAGGACGACATTGCTCCAATGGTCAACTCGCTGGAGAAGATGGACGACATTCAAGCGCAGCTGGATAACCTGCGGCAAAGTTTGCAGGATGCCTGTCAGCTGCGCAAGGAATACATTCGCTACAATCAGTTTTTGCTTGGAAAAAAAGGTGATAACTATCTGGCCGCCCGCCGCACGGCCCAAGAGAGACTGGCAAAGGTGCAGGAAAAGGAAAGCGATATTTCCCGGGCAGAAACCGCTTTGGCTAACGCGCGGGAGCGCTGCCGGATCTTGTCGCAGCGGGAGGACGAGCTTTCCCATCAGCTGAGCACCCTGCATGCGGACCGCCGGCTGGAAGATGCCATGCAGCGCCTGAAACTTCTGCGCCACGATGCACAGCAGAAACAGTCCGCCATCCAGCAGGAACAGGCGGTGGAAACCCGTAAGCAGACCGCATTTTCCGCCAAAGAGCAGGAGCAGTGGCAAGCCCGCCGCAATCTCACGGATCAGCAGGAACTGCTGCAGCAGGAATTTGTCCGGCTTCAGGAGCTGAATGCCGACCTGCAATACCCAGATCACCCTGACACCCTCCAAACGCTGGATTTTACTGCGCAAAGTCCTTTGCTGACCCAGTATGGGCAGCGGCTTCGCAAGTCAGCCGACCTGCTGCACCGGCAAAAAAGCGTCCTTGACCTGCTGGACGAGCTGACAAAAGAGCAGGATGCCGCTGCCGATACACTGCGCCATGCCCGCAGCCAGTTGGAGGCCGCCGAGCGGATCGTCGTCCAGGAGCGGGATGCCCTGTGCGGGGCCTTTGCCGCACTGGAAGACGTGTCGCTGCCGTTTCATCTGGATCACGAGCATACCGTCCAGCTGCTGAAGCTGGCGGATGCCTACGAGGGCCCCGCCCAAGACCATGAGATCGGCGAGATCCTGGCCGGGGCGCTGCGCGCTCTTGAGACTCCGCTGCGGGAACAGCGCTCCGCCTTGAAACAGACGCTCCTTTTCCAGCAGCGGGAATGGAACGATCTGGCGGCCCGCCGGCGGGAGCTGGAACGGGAGAAAGAACTTCCGCCGCCCCGCAGTCAGGCTGTACAGGAGACCCGCGCACTGTTGAAACAGCGCGGGATCCCACATGCTGCCTTTTACGAGCTGGTGGATTTTGCGCCGGATCTCCCGCCGGAACGTCGGGCTTTGCTGGAAGCCCAGCTCTCAGACGCCGGCGTGCTGGATGCTTTGGTCCTGCCTGCCGGGGCCAAAGCATCCCTCCATGAGCTGCTGGCCGAGCACCCGGATCACTTCCTCTGCCTGGAGGACGCTCCGGCCGCATCCTCCCCGCTGCCGCTGCGCGCCGGATCCGACGCGCCCGCCTGGGCGGATCTTCCAAACCTTCTGGCGCGCCTCTCCGCCCAGCCCCAAGGTCCTGTTTATTTTGCCCCGGACGGCAGTTACCGCCAAGGCATCTTGCAGGGCCGCAGCGTGGCGCTGCAGCCAGCCAGCTACATCGGTGCTTCCGCCCGCCGGGCAAACCGGGAGCGGCAGATCGCCGGGCTGACCCTGCAAATGGAGAAAAAGCAGCGGCAGATCACCGAGACCCAGGCAGACACACAGCAGATCGAACGTTCGCTTTCCCTGCTTCAGGAGGGATATGCCAACCGCCCCTCCACCGCTGATCTGGCATCGGCTTTGCCGCTCGCTGCCGAGCAGCGCGCCGAACTGGAACGCCGGGAGCGCGTTTACAACGACTGCCAGCTGAAGGTCCGCCGCCAGCAAGAACAGCTGGACGCGCTGCGCTCCGAGATCCTGCTTTTCACAAAAGGCCTCCCCTATGAACGGGATGCGGACACTTACGATTCCATCGTTCTCTGCTGTGAGGAATATCGGGATCGTTTTCAGCAGCTTTCTTTGGGCAAACAGCGGCTGGAACTTGCTCAAAGCCGTTTGGAAGACCTGGCGCAGCAGCTGGACAGCCTGAACGATGAGCTGCTGGCGTGTACCGACCGGCTCCGCTCTTTGCAGGCAGACCTGCGCAAACTCCAGGCCTCCATGGACGCGCTGCAGCAGTATCTGGACCAGCCCGAGACAAAGGCCCTGGCGGAAAAGCTGAACGCACTTCACCGCGCGCTGGCCGAGACGCAAAAAGAGCGGCAGGATGCCCACTCCAGCATACAGCTGCGCGAGAACGACCTGTCCCACGACCGGCCCCTATTGGCCGAGCGCAAGCAGCTGCTGCAAGAGGCCATCGCAGCGGAAGAGCGCAGGCGCCGGATCTTTGAAGAAGAGCTCTGCCGCGGTCCCGGTCAGCCGGGGCGGAACGGCGAGCCGCTGTGGCGGCAGGCGGAGGAAGCCCGAAACCACATCCGGCAGAACGACCGGAACCTGGGGATCGATCAGCTTCGCATGTCACTGGAAAAAAATCTGCGTGACGCCAGCACGCTGAACGCCTACCGCATCACACTGAACACCTTGTTTGACAGCGAAGACGGCGAGCTGCGCAGCCGCTCCTGCATTGACCTTTACCCGGAGGGGCAGCGGATGGATCTGCTGGATTTTATCCAGCGCATCGAAAATCACATTGACGCAGACAAACAGCTGCTCTCCCAGGAGGACCGCCAGCTGTTTGAAACGATCCTGAATCAGACTATCACCACCAAGCTGAGCCACCGGATCAACAACAGCCAGGAGTGGACCCAGCGCATGAGCCGCATTATGGAGCAGCTGAACACCTCCATGGGCCTGCGGTTCAGTTTGGCCTGGAAAGGCAGGCCCGCGGATCAGCCGGAGGAGCTTGCCACGCGGGATCTGATCGAGCTGCTGCGCAAAGACCCTGCTGTGATGGGCGACGCCGACCGGGAAAAGATCACCGATCATTTCCGCGCCAAGATCGCCGCGGCAAGGGAGCTTTCCCGCAGGGATGCTGCCCCTGCCACCTACTCGGAACTGATGCGCCAGGCGCTGGATTTCCGCAGCTGGTTTGAATTTCGCCTCTATTATCAGAAGGGCGCTTTGTCCGGTGCCTCTTCGGATCCCTCCAAGAAGGAACTGACCGATTCCGCCTTCAACAGCTTCAGCGGCGGAGAAAAAGCCATGGCCATGTATGTGCCGCTGTTTGCGGCATTGTCCGCCCAGTATGACGCCGCCAGCGAGGAAGCGCCCAGGATTATGGCTTTGGATGAAGCCTTTGCCGGCGTGGATGAGATCAACATCGAAAGCATGTTCGCGCTGGTGCATCAGCTGGGGTTCAACTATATCATGAACTCGCAGGCATTGTGGGGATGGTACGCCTCGGTGCCGTCTTTGAGCATTGCGCAGCTGCACCGTCCCCAGGATTCGGACGTGGTCACTGTGGTGCGGTATCACTGGAATGGACATGTGATGGAAATGGAGGGAACATGAAAGACGAAGCGCTCCGCCAATATTTTTTAAATTCCCCTGCCTGGCACCGGCAGCTGGAGCAGCTGCGCAAAAAGCACCTGGCCGGATATGCGGATGGACTGATCCAGCTGCAGGACGCTTCCCCCGAAGAGTGCCGCGCCGCCGAGGGGCTGCTGGGCCGGCACTTCGTCCCGCCGCTTCTGCGCTATAAGGTCTCGGACTTTGTACAGGCACTGCGGGCCAGCCGTTTTGCCGTGGACAGCATGTCGGATCTTTGGCTCCGGCTGGAAGGCCGTCCGCTGATCCCCCGCCAACAGCAAAAGGCCGCCCGGCAGGATTCCATCCGCGCCTTTTTTGCCGCCGAAAGCGCCCTGCCCCATAAAGAGATCGCCAAACGCTGGCTGCGGGCCATGGACCAGGAAAAAAGCAGCGGTTATCAGTTTCTTCTCCCACATATCGGCAAAGGCCCCGCCGCGGCGCAATGGCTCCACTGGGTCTGCTTGGCGCTGGATCGCCTGGAACAGCACCGCGAGCCGGAAGAACTGGCCCTGTGCAGCTATGCGGTGTCCACCGATCCGCATGCTCTGGACACACAGACCGATGCGGGGAACCTTCTGCTGCATGCGCTGGCACACTGGCAGGGCTGCCCCGTTCCCACCCGGGCACGGGAGCGGATCGCACTGTATCGCCGGTGCGGCTTACTGTTGGATGATCTTTCCTGCTTTACCGTGCAGCGCGGCCTGGTCCTGACCTTGTCCGGGGAAGAGGAGCATCCTGCCTTTGCGCAATTTCGGCGGCAGGAACGTTTCTGCCTGGTGACCTCCTCGCAGCTGGCCGAACTGGAGGCCGCTTTCAGTCCCACCGGCCGGGTCTATCTTCTGGAAAATCAGATGGTCTTTTCCTCCTTGTGCCGGCAGGAAAACATCCACCAGCCGATGATCTGTACCTCCGGCCAGCTGAAAGAGGCTTCCTGGCAGCTTTTGGACTTGCTGGCCAAGACAGGATGTCAGCTGTACTATGCCGGAGACTTTGATCCGGAGGGGCTTGCCATTGCGGAGCGCTTATGGCAGGCATACGGGGACCGCGTCCATTTTTGGCATATGGGTCCAGAGGACTATCGGGCAGCGCTCTCGCAAAAGAAGATCGAACCAGCTTCCCGCCTGCAGCAGCTGGCGAACCTCCACTGCCCCGCCCTGAAGCCTGTGGCTCAGATGATCTTGCAGCAAAAGACGGCTGGCTATCAGGAAGCTTTGGTGGAACGGTATCTCGCCGATCTTTGCGGTGGACCGGAAGCCTGAGTCGCCCGTTCCTTCCACCCACCTCTGAAAGGAGGACCATGATCCATTTTACTTCCCACTCGTTTCCCCTGGCCGGGCGTGCGGTCACGGTGTTCCGGCCGGGGGGTTCCGGCCCGCTGCCGGTGGTGCTGGCCCTTGCCGGGGAGGATCTTCCCCGCACTTTTTCTCAGATCGCCCCGCTGCTGGCCCCGGCTCTGGAAAGCGGCGCCTGCCGGCCCTTCCAGCTGGCCTGTTTTTCCCCGCTGGACTGGAACCGGGCGCTCAGCCCCTGGCCGGCGCCTGCCCTTGGTCCAAAAAGCGCCCCCTTTGCCGGGGAAGGCGCCGCCACGCTGGACTTTCTGCAAAACCAGCTTTTGCCGGAACTGGGCCGCCGCGTTCCGGTGCTGCCCGGGCCGGAAAACACCCATCTTCTGGGCTATTCCCTGGGCGGCCTGCTGGCACTATGGAGCCTGTACCAGACCGATGCCTTCGGCGGCGCGGCCAGCTGCTCCGGCTCCCTCTGGTTCGACGGCTTTTTGGACTGGGCCGGCCGGCGCCATCCCCAAACGCCAAGCGGCTGCCGGGTCTATCTCTCCCTGGGCCGCCGGGAGGAAAAGGCCCGGGACCCCCGCATGGCCCAGGTGGGCGATGCCACCCGCAGCTTTTACGCCCGGCTCCAGGCCGAGCCGCTGGTGCAAAGCGTCACGCTGGACTGGCAGGAGGGCGGCCATTTCACCGCCATCCCCCAGCGCCTGGCCAAGGCGCTGCTCTGGCTGGAACAGGCCGATCCGGCCCAATAATACAAAAAGCACTGCCGTGGGCGGCCGGTCTTCCGGTCTCGCTCCACGGCGGTGCTTTGTCATTTGTTATCGGGTCAAGGCCGTTATTCCAGCTCAAAGGCGCCGGTGTACAGCTGATAATACTTGCCTTTCTGGGCGATCAGCTGCTCATGGTTGCCCCGCTCGATGATGCGGCCCTGCTCCAGGACCATGATCACGTCGGCGTTTTTCACGGTGGAAAGCCGGTGGGCGATCACGAACACGGTGCGGCCGGTCATCAAAGCATCCATGCCCGCCTGCACGATGGCCTCGGTGCGGGTGTCGATGGAAGAGGTGGCCTCGTCCATGATCATCACCGGGGGATCCGCCACGGCGGCCCGGGCGATGGCCAGCAGCTGCCGCTGCCCCTGGGACAGGTTCGCGCCGTTGCTGGTGAGCATGGTGTTGTAGCCCTCCGGCAGCCGGGTGATGAAGTCATGGGCGCCCGCCAGCTTGGCGGCGGCGATGCACTCCTCGTCCACCGCGTCCAGGTTGCCGTACCGGATGTTCTCCATCACGGTGCCGGTGAACAGGTTGGTGTCCTGCAGCACAACGCCCAGGCTGCGGCGCAGGTCCGCCTTTTTGATCTTGTTGATGTTGATGCCGTCGTACCGGATCTTACCGTCGGCAATGTCGTAAAAACGGTTGATCAGGTTGGTGATGGTGGTCTTGCCCGCGCCGGTGGCGCCCACGAAGGCCACCTTCTGGCCGGGTTCGGCGTACAGGGTCACGTCGTGCAGCACGGTCTTTTTGGGGGTGTAGCCAAAGTCCACGTTGAACAGGCGCACGTCGCCGGCCAGGCGGGTGTAGGTGATGGTGCCGTCCTTATGGGGATGCTTCCAGGCCCACACGTTGGTGCGCTCCTCGCACTCGATCATGTTGCCGTCCGCATCCTCCTTGGCGTTCACCAGGGTCACATAGCCGTGGTCCTCCTCCGGCTTTTCGTCCAGCAGGGTGAAGATGCGCTGGCCGCCGGCCAGGCCCATGACCACCGCGTTGATCTGCTGGGACACTTGCATGATGCTGCCTGCAAACTGCTTGGTCATGTTCAGGAAGGGCACCACGATGCTGATGCTCAGCGCCAGGCCGGAGAAGCTCAGGTTGGGCACGCCGGCCATCAGCATGAAGCCGCCGGCCACCGCCACCAGAACATACACCACGTTGCCCATGTTGTTCAGCACCGGGCCCAGGATGTTGGCGAATTTGTTGGCGTTTTCGGAAGCGTGGAACAGCTCGTCGTTCTTTTTGTCAAAGTCGGCCTTGGTCTCCTCCTCGTGGCAGAACACCTTGACCACCTTCTGGCCGTTCATCATCTCTTCCACATAGCCTTCCATCTCGCCGATGGCCTGCTGCTGGCGCAAAAAGAACCGGGCGGAGTTGCCGCCGATCTTTTTGGTCAGGTAGGCCATCACGGCCACGCCGGCGATGACCACCAGGGTCATCCACACGCTGTAATACAGCATGATGCAGGTCACGCTGGTCATGGTGATCAGGGTGATGGTGATCTGGGGGAAGCTCTGGGACACCAGCTGCCGCAGCGTGTCGATATCGTTGGTGTAATAGCTCATGATATCGCCATGGTTGTTGGTGTCAAAATAGCGGATGGGCAGGTCCTGCATGTTGCTGAACATCTTCACCCGCAGCTTTTTCAAAAAGCCCTGGGTGATGATGGCCATCATGCGGGTATAGGCAAAGGCGGATGCCAGCGACAGCACGTACAGCACCACCAGGATGCCCACCAGCCGCAGGATCTGGCCGGACACGCCGGCCCAGTCGCCGCTCTGCCAGTTGGCCTCGATCAGGGCGATGATGTTCTGCATGAACACCGCCGGCAGGGTGCTGATGATGGCGCTGAACAAAACGCAGCACACCACAATGGGCATCATCACCGGGTAAAAGGAAAACAGTGTTTTGAACAGGCGCGCCAGGGTGCCTGATTTGCTGATAGTGGGATTACCGTGCATCCTCTTCCCCTCCCTTCTTGTTCTGAGATTCATACACCTCGCGGTAGATCTCGCTGGTTTTCAGCAGCTCGTCGTGGGTGCCGATGGCGCTGATGGCGCCGCCGTCCAGCACCAGGATCCGGTCCGCGTCCTCCACCGAGGAGATGCGCTGGGCAATGATGATCTTGGTGGTGTCCGGGATGAATTCCTTGAAGGCCTTGCGGATCAAAGCGTCGGTCTTGGTGTCCACGGCGCTGGTGGAGTCGTCCAGGATCAGCACCTTGGGCTTTTTCAGCAGGGCCCGGGCGATGCACAGGCGCTGCTTCTGGCCGCCGGACACGTTGGAGCCGCCCTGCTCGATGTAGGTGTCGTACTTATCGGGGAACCGCTGGATAAACTCGTCGGCCTGGGCCAGCTGGCAGGCCTGGATCATTTCCTCGTCGGTGGCGTTCTTGTTGCCCCAGCGCAGGTTCTCCTTGATGGTGCCGCTGAACAGCACGTTCTTCTGCAGCACCACGGCCACCTGGTCCCGCAGGGTCTCCAGGTCGTACTCCCGCACGTCCCGGCCGCCCACCTTCACGGTGCCCTCGGTGGCGTCGTACAGGCGGCTGATCAGCTGGATCAGCGAGGACTTGGACGAACCGGTGCCGCCGATGATGCCGATGGTCTCGCCGCTCTTGATGTGCAGGTCGATGTGGGTGAGGGCGGTGCGCTCGGCGGTCTTGGAATACTTGAAGCTCACGTGGTCAAAATCGATGGAGCCGTCCCGCACTTCCTTCACGCCATTTTCCGGGCTTTCCAGGGTGCTCTTTTCGGTGAGCACCTCCACGATGCGGTGGGCGGACTCACTGGCCATGGTGATCATCACGAACACCATGGAGAACATCATCAGGCTGCTCAGGATCTGGAAGCTGTAGGTGAGCAGCGCGGAGAACTGGCCCACGTCCAGCGCCAGGCCCCGGGTGCTGATGATGGTGTAAGAGCCGAAGGACAAAACGAACACCATCACCACATACAGGCAGAACTGCATCAGGGGGTTGTTCAGCGCCAGGATCTTTTCGGCGCGGGTGAAGTCGGCGCACACGTCCTCGGCGGCGGCGGCAAACTTCTGCTTTTCGTAGTCCTCCCGCACGTAGGATTTGACCACACGCATGGCCTGCACGTTCTCCTGCACCGAGTTGTTCAGCGCGTCGTACTTTTTAAACACCCGCTTGAACAGGGGCATTACCTTGCGGATGACCAAAAACAGGCCGGTGCCCAGGATGGGGGCCACCAGCAAAAAGATCAGCGCCATGCGCCCGCCCATCACAAAGGCCATGGTAAAGGAAAAGATGAGCATCAGAGGGCAGCGAATGGCAGCCCGCACGATCATCATGTAGGCCATCTGCACGTTGGTGATGTCGGTGGTCAGGCGGGTGACCAGCGACGAGGTGGAAAATTTGTCGATGTTTTCAAAGGAATAATCCTGGATCCGGTAGAACATATCCCGGCGCAGGTTGCGGGCAAAGCCGGTGGACGCGGTGGCCGCATAGCGGCCGGCCAGCACGCCAAAAAACAGCGACAGGCCCGCCATCACCAGCAGCGCCGCGCCGTACCGCAGAATGGTGGCAAAATCACAGCCCGCTTTGATCTGGTTCACCAGCTGGGCGATGACAAAGGGAATGATGCATTCCATCAGCACCTCCAGCGATACAAAAACCGGCGCTTTGATGGATACCGCTTTGAATTCGCGGATCGATCCTGCGAGTTGTTTGTACATAAAGACGTTTCACTCCTCCTATTCTTTTTACCTGCCGCCAGGGCGTTTCGGGGCAAATTTTAATTTTGCGCGCGCAAACAACCTTGGGGCGACAAAAGAGCGCAAGCCCGGCCTTTGGCCAGACCCACGCTTTGTTTTCACTGTTTGATTATACCCAATGGTTCCGGGAACTGTCAACACAAAATTCACGATTTTTCTCTTTTTTGTCCAAAAATACATTCGTTTTTTCTCTGTTTTGCGCATTTCCCCGCCGCCGTTTTCGTCGCCGTCCTGCGCTGTCGTCTTTACAAGATGTGTTCGATTTTTTATAATGGAAGTAACCTGTGGCCGGGGCGCGGCGGCCAGCCTTTTTCCGCGCCAAACTGCGATTGGGAAGGGGGCTGCGGTGTTGCGTTTACGGCTTGTTTCGATCCTCACCGCCGGCGCTCTGCTGCTGGGGCAGCTCACCGGCTGCGGTAGCGCTGCCAGCACGCCCCAGGCCCCTGCCCCGGCGCAGACTTCCTGCGCCCAGCCGGCCAGCCTGCCCCAAACAGGCTCCGCCGGCGGATACACCGCCCCGCCCATGGAAGTCTCGGTCTTTGACCAGGCCTCCGCCAGCGGCGAAAACGGCGTTCTGCTGGATACCAGCCACCTTTCCGACGGGTATGTGGCGGTGCAGGCAAACAGCGACGGCAAGCTGAAATTCCTGCTCACCTACCAGGGCGAGGCGGCAAACGGCGCGCCCACCCAATACAGCTACCGGCTGCCGGGTGACGGCACGCCGGTGATCATCCCGCTGCAGCTGGGCGACGGCACCTATGAATTTGCGGTATGCAAAAACATCTCCGGCACCAAATATTCCTTTTTGTACCGCCAGACCGAAACGGTGGGCCTTTCCAGCGAGTTTGCCCCCTATCTGCGGCCAAGCATTTATATCAACTATTCCGAGGACTCCTCCTGCGTGGCCAAAGCCGCCGAGCTGGCGGCCCAGGCCTCCGATACCGTGGGCGTGGTGGCCAATATCTACGACTATATCATCCATAACGTGCGCTACGACACCGCCAAAGCCGACAGCATCGGCACCGACTATTACTCCGACCCGGACGAGACCTTCGCCACCGGTCAGGGCATCTGCGTGGACTACGCCGCCCTGGCGGCCGCCATGCTCCGCAGCCAGGGCATCCCCACCAAGCTGATCACCGGCTATGTGGCCCCCAACGACCTGTACCACGCCTGGAACATGATCTGGCTGGAGGAGACCGGCTGGATCACCGTGAGCTTTGAGGTGGACGAAAACAACTGGAACCGGGTGGACACCACCTTTGCCGCCGGCGGCGCGGGCAGCGAGTACATCGGCGACGGCAGCAACTACACCGACTACCGCACGTATTAAAAGGAAAGAGGGCATGCAAGATGGCAAAAAACGAGCTGAGCAGTCTGGCGGTCAGCGCCTTTTGCGAAAACCTGGCCATGATGCTGGAGGCCGGCATCCAGCCGGATGAAGCCGCCGCCCTGCTGGCGGAAGACACCAGCACCGGCCCGTTCCAGCAGGCCGCCAAAGCGATGCAGCGGTCTTTGCTGCTGGGGGCCAGCCTGTCCCAGGCGGCAAAAGACACCGGCATGTTTCCGGACTACGCGGTCCAGATGATCGCCGCCGGCGAGGTGAGCGGCCGCACCGACGGGGTGCTACGCAGCCTGGCCCGCCACTATGCCGGGCAGGACCAGCTGGAGAAAAAGCTGAAAAGCGCCGTGGTCTACCCGGGCATCCTGCTGGGGCTGATGGCCCTGATCCTGATCGTGCTGCTGGCCAAGGTGCTGCCGGTGTTCACCGGCGTGTACCAGAGCCTGGCCGGCGATGTGGCCAGCTCTTCCTACGCTTACATCCGCCTGGCCTACGGCGTGGGCTGGGCGGCCCTCATCGTGACCCTTCTGCTGGCGGCGCTGCTGGCCGCCGGGCTTATTTTGAGCCGCACCACGGCGGGCCGGGCAAAGCTCAGCGGCCTGTTTGAGCGGCTGCCCCTCACCGCCCCGGCCTCCCGCAAGCTGGCGGTGGCCCGTTTCACCAGCGCTTTGTCCATCTTCACCGCCAGCGGCGTGGATGTGGACACCGCCATGAACGCCGCCGGCGAGATGGTGGCCCACGGCGGGCTGCAAGCCCAGATCCAGCGCTGCAAAGCCGCTATGGCCGAGGGCAAGGGCCTTGCCACCGCCATCTTTGAGCAGCGCCTGTTGGAGCCGTTGTACGGCCGGATGCTGCTCAGCGGCGCCCGCAGCGGCAGCACCGAAAACGTGCTGGCCCGCCTGGCCCAGCTGTTCACCCAGGACGCCGACCAGGCGCTGGACCGTCTCATTGACTCCATCGAGCCGGTGCTGGCGGGCTTTCTCACCCTGGCGGTGGGCATCACCCTGCTGTCGGTGATGCTGCCCCTCATCGGCATTTTGGGCGCCATCGGCTGACCAGAGAAGGAGGCGCTGTTATGTATCACGATAGACCCCCCCTCAGCCGGAAAGCTCTTTTCTGCCGGATCGGGCTGGCCTTGGCCGCCCTTGCGCTGATCGGGCTGGCGCTGGCCTGGGGCTTCGGCCGCATCGGCCAGGACCTGAGCGGCCAGAGCGCCGCCGTGCTGAAGGACACCGTGCTGCGGGCCGCCGTGCAGTGCTACGCGGTGGAGGGCAGCTATCCGGAAAGCCTGGACTACCTGGAACAGCACTACGGCCTGCAGATCAACCACGACCGCTACATCGTTACCTATGAAGCCTTTGCTTCCAACCTGCTGCCGCAGGTCACCGTTCTGCGGCTTTCCTGACCGATCTTCCAAAGGAGGCGTGCTCCCGTGACACACAAGGACCCCGGCCGCTGGTCGCCCTTTTTCGCCATGGCCCTGTTCACTTTGCTGCTGTGCTGCATTTTGGGCCTGGTGATCCTGGGCAGCGGCCTGTACGGCAGCCTGGTGGAAAGCCAGGCCGCCAACAACAGCGCCCGGGCCAGCCTGCGGTATCTGGCCACCAGCGTGCGGGCCGCCGACCGGGAAAACGCCGTGGCCATCCGCCCCGGCCCCGAGGGCGACGCCCTCATCCTCACCGACCCGGACAGCGGCTACGAGACCCGCATCTATCTTTTGGGCGGGCAGCTGGTGGAGGAATTCTCCCCCGCCGGCAGCGATTTTCTGCCGGAAAACGGCCAGCCCATCACAAGCTGCCAGCAGTTCGACCCCCAATTCGTGTCCCCCCAGCTGCTGCAGGTGGAGACGGATGAGGGCACGGTACGGATCGCGCTGCGCAGCGCCCAGGGAGGCAGCCAATGAAACACCGGAAAAGCACCGCTTTTTATATTGAGACCCTTCTTGTCACCCTTTTGTTCCTGGCCATGACCGCCGTGCTGGTGCGTATGTTCGCCGCCGCCCGCAGCCAGTCGCTGGAGGCCCGGGCCCTCACCGATGCCGGGCAGATCGCCCAAAACGTGAGCGAGACCTTTTACGGCGCGCCGGACGAAGCCGGCTTCTGGGCGCTTTGGGGCGTCAGCGCCCCCCAGGACGCCGCCCCGGCGACCCTCACCGTGAACGCCGCCGGCCAGCCGGAACAGCCCGGCGATTATACCCTGCTTTTGGCCCTGGCCGATGCGCCGGAACAGCCCGGCGATTCCGGGCAGCTGCTGCGCCTTTCGCTGACAGTGCAGCGCACCGCCACCGGCCAGGAACTCTACACCGGCCAGTTCGACCGGTACCTGCCCGCCCCGTGACCCATCTTACCCTTTTGTGGAAGGAGGCGCTGCCATGCGTCCCAAGACCCATCCCCCCATCCGCACCGGCGCGCTGACGCTGCTCATCACGCTGGTGGCGGTCTGCCTGGCCGTGCTGTCGGTGCTTTCCTTTGCCACCGCCCGGGCGGACCGGGATCTGGCCCAGCGCTCGCTGGACCGCTTTGCCCAGGACGCCGCCCTGGAAAACCAGGGCCAGCAGTGGCTGGCCCAGCTGGACGGCATGCTGGCCTCCGGTCAGGACGGCTCCGCCGCGGGCCAGCTGCTGGAGGACGGCAGCATCCAGGCGGTGTTCCAGCAGCCGGATGGCCGCCGCCTCACCGTCATTGCCCGGCCCACGCCCCAGGGCCCCCAGCGCTACCAGATCGTTCTCTGGCAGCTGGGCCAGGACTGGCAGCCGGACGACAGCCTCGATCTGTGGGACGGCACCTTCTGATCCCCCTTTTTTGATCCCTGTTTGGAAAGGAGCCATTTGTATGGACATCAACGCCATCCTGCGCCGGGCCATCGAGCTGAACGCTTCGGACATTTTCTGCATCGCCGGCCTGCCCCTCACCTATAAGGTGAACGGCCGCCAGCAGCGGGAGGGCGAGCCGCTGCGCCCGGCGGACACCTGCCAGATCATCACCGATATCTACCATCTCTGCGGCCGGAACACCGACCGCTTTGCCGCCGAGGATGCGGACGACGATTTTTCCTTCGCCATCCAGCAGCTGGGCCGTTTCCGGGCCAACGTGCTGCACCAGCGGGGCACCCTGGCCGTGGTGCTGCGGGTCATCCAGTTCGGCCTGCCGGACCCTGAGGTCCTGCACATCCCCCCGGAGGTGATGGCCGCCGCCAAAAAGATGAAGGGCCTGGTGCTGGTCACCGGCCCCGCCGGAAGCGGCAAATCCACCACCCTGGCCTGCCTGATCGACGCCATCAACCGCAGCCGGGAGGGCCATATCATCACCATGGAAGACCCCATCGAATACATCCACCGGCACAACCGGTGCATCGTGACCCAGCGGGAGATCGGCAGCGACGCCGTCAGCTATGTGAGCGCGCTGCGCAGCGCTTTGCGGGAAAGCCCGGACGTGATCCTGCTGGGCGAGATGCGGGACCACGAGACCATTGAGGTAGCCATGACCGCCGCCGAGACCGGCGAGCTGCTGTTCAGCACCCTGCACACCACCGGTGCGGCCAACACGGTGGACCGCATCATCGACGTGTTCCCCGCCAGCCAGCAGCAGCAGGTGCGCATCCAGCTTTCCATGGTGCTGCAGGCGGTCATCAGCCAGCAGCTGGTGCCCACCGTGGACGGCGGCCAGACCGTGGCCTTTGAGATCATGTACACCAACCCTGCCATCAAAAACCTGATCCGGGAGGCCAAGACCCACCAGATCGACGCGGCCATCCAGTCCGGTGCGGCCCAGGGCATGCGCACCATGGACAACAGCCTTTTGCAGCTGTTCCAGCAGGGCCGCATCACCCGGGAGACCGCCCTCACCTACTGCATCCACCACGAAGCGCTGGAAAAGCGGCTGGATGCTTTGCGGATGCTGTGATCCGCCCCCGCCGGAAAAATGACCCGGCACGCAGGCCCCGCCCTGCGGAATACATCAATGGAGGAATCAGAACCAAATGTTGGAATCCTTAAAAGAACAGGTGCTCAAGGCAAATCTCTTGCTGCCGAGGCACGGCCTGGTCACCTTCACCTGGGGCAATGTCTCCGGTGTGGACCGGGAACGCCGCCTGATGGTCATCAAGCCCAGCGGCGTGGAATACGACGCCATGACCGCCGGGGACATGGTGGTGGTGAGCCTGGAAACAGGCGAGACCGTGGAGGGCCGCTGGAAGCCCTCCAGCGACACGGCCACCCATGTGGCCCTTTACAACGCCTTCCCGGCGCTGGGCGGCATCGTGCACACCCACTCCCGCTGGGCCACCTCCTTTGCCCAGGCCGGGCGGGGCATCCCCGCCTACGGCACCACCCAGGGCGACTATTTCTACGGCGAGATCCCCTGCACCCGCAAGATGACCCCGGAGGAGATCCAAGGCGCCTACGAGCGGGAGACCGGCAACGTGATCGTGGAGACCTTCCGTTCCCGGCAGATCGACCCGATGCAGGTGCCCGCCGCCCTGGTGCACAGCCACGGCCCCTTTGCCTGGGGCGCCGACGCCATGAACGCGGTGCACAACGCGGTGGTATTGGAGGAATGCGCCTTTATGGCGCTGCATGCTTTGATGCTGGAGCCGGGCCTGCCCCCCATGCAGCAGGAGCTGCTGGATAAGCACTACCTGCGCAAACACGGCGAAAACGCCTACTACGGCCAGGATGCGCAGTAAGCGGCCCGCCCCCTTTTGTAAATGAAAAAAGCTCCCCGCCGGGGAGCTTTTGTTTTTGCCCGCCCCAAACGGGCGGAACATGCTATAATAGAAAGGAATGTATCATCGCTGCGAGGTTTCTATGAACGAAAAATATAAGGTGCTGAAGGACATCTTCGGTTACGACTCCTTCCGCCCCGGCCAGGAGGACGTGGTGGACGCCTTGCTGGCCGGGCAAGACGTTTTGGCCATCATGCCCACCGGTGCGGGCAAATCCATCTGTTACCAGCTGCCGGCCCTGCTGCTGCCGGGCATCACCGTGGTGGTGAGCCCCCTCATCAGCCTGATGCAGGACCAGGTGCAGGCCCTGATCCAGATGGGCGTGCGGGCGGCCTACATCAACTCTTCCCTCACCGAAAACCAGTGCCGCAAGGCCCTGGCCAACGCCTGCGAGGGGATGTATAAGATCGTTTACGTGGCCCCGGAACGGCTTTTGACCCCCGGTTTCCTGCGCTTTTCCCACAGCGTGCAGATCTCCCTTTTGTGCGTGGACGAGGCCCACTGCGTCTCCCAGTGGGGGCAGGATTTCCGCCCCAGCTATTTGCAGATCCAGCAGTTCGTGGCCCAGCTGCACCAGCGCCCGCCGGTGGGGGCCTTCACCGCCACCGCCACCCAGCGGGTCAGCGGGGACATCAAGCGGCTGCTGGGCCTTTCCTCTCCTCTGGAGCGCACCACCGGCTTCGACCGGCCCAACCTGTTCTTCGAGGTGCAGCGGATGGAAGAGCGGGAAAAATACCCCTGCCTTGCCGCCTATCTGGAGGATCACCCAGAGGCCAGCGGCATCGTGTACTGCTCCACCCGCAAAAAGGTGGACGAGGTGTACGAAAAGCTCATCGGCCAGAACATCGCCGCCGCCCGCTACCATGCGGGCATGCCCGCCGAGGAACGCCAGCGCAGCCAGGACGCCTTTTTGTTCGACCAGGTGCGGGTGATGGTGGCCACCAACGCCTTCGGCATGGGCATCGACAAATCCAACGTGAACTTCGTCATCCACTACAACATGCCCCTGGATCTGGAAAGCTACTACCAGGAAGCCGGCCGGGCCGGGCGGGACGGCCAGCCCGCCGACTGCATCCTGCTGTATTCCGCCGGGGACGTGCGCACCGGCAACTTCCTCATCGACAACAGCGAGCCCCCCGCCGGGGCCACGCCGGAGGAGGTGGAGACCCAGATCGCCCGCCAGAAGGACCGGCTGCGCCAGATGACCTTTTACTGCCACAGCCGCTACTGCCTGCGGGGCGAGATCTTAAAATATTTTGGCCAGCATCAGGGCCGGGAGGGCTGCGGCCACTGTTCGGTCTGCCGCCCGGAGGAGCAGCGGGCCTCGGTGGTGAAGCTGGCCGCCGCCAAAGCAGCCAAGCTGCAGGCCATCGACGAAAAGGACCTGGACCTGGACAAGCTGCAAAAGCTGAAAGCCCTGCGGCTCTCGCTGGCAAGGCAGGCCGGCGTGCCGGCTTTCGTGGTGTTCACCGATGCCACCCTGCGGGCTATGTGCGCCCACCTGCCCCAAACCAAGGAGGAACTTTTGCAGATCCCCGGCGTGGGCGTGCGCAAATGCGAACAATACGGCGCGGAATTCCTGGCCCTTTTGCAGACCTTCGAAAAAGAATAACTTACACACAAAAAGGACCTGCCAGGGCGGCAGGTCCTTTTTCTATTTTGGTTCAGTGCTGCGCGCCCAGGCGGTCCAGCAATGCGCCGGCGTCGTCCATCACCTGCTGGTCCCGGCCTGCCCGTTTCAGGGCCAGGCGTGCCAGTTCCACCGCCTTGTCCTCGTTTTTGGGCACGCCCAGGCCCCGCTCGTACAGCAGCGCCAGGGCCAGCGCGCAGTCGCCGCCCTCCCGGCAGCTCTGCACGCCCTTGCGGTAAAAGCCCGCCGCCGCTACCGGGTCGTTCTTCTCCTGCTGGTACAGCTCGCCCAGATTGAACCAGGCCATGTCGCTGCCGCAGCTGCCCGCCATGTGGTACAGCTCTTCGGCCCGCCGCAGATCCCGCTTGACGCCCCGGCCGTACCGGTAGCACTCGCCCAGGTTGTTCACCCCGTTCACCCAGCATTCCCGTTCCGGCAGCCGCTGTTCCAGCAGCGCCTGGTACCAGTGCACCGCCCGGGCGCTGTCGGTCTTGCCGGCCAGGCCCTCGTCCCAGAACCAGGCGGCATGGAACTGGGCCTCCGGATTGCCCGCTTCGGCCCCCTTTTCAAACCATTCCAAGGCCTTTTCCAGGTCTTTTGCCACGCCGGTGCCGTTCCAATAGCATTCGCCCAGGCAGTTCATGGCCTTGCCCTGGCCCCGCTCGGCGGCCTGCCCGAACAGCTCCAGCGCCTTGTCCAGGTCCTGCTCCACACCGAAGCCCTCCTGGTAGCACAGCCCTAAGTCGCACACCGAGCTGGCATAGCCCTGCTGGGCCGCCCGGCGGAACAGCTCCACCGCCTTCTCCTTCCGGTCCGGGCCGTCCGCCCCCGGCTGGCCGATGCGGTAGCACCAGGCCAGATTGTGCATCGCCCGCAGATGGCCCTGGTCCACCGCTTTTTGATACAGCTCCACCGCCCGGAAGGGGTCCTTTTCCACGCCGGTGCCGGTGTCGTAGCACCAGGCCAGGCTGCACAAAGCGTCCGCGTCCCCGGCCTTTGCCGCCTGGGCGTAGCACTGGGCGGCCTTTTTCGGGTCCTTAGGGGTGCCCAGGCCCATCTCGTAAAAATAGCCCGCGTTGTACACCGCCGCGATGTGTCCCTGGGCGGCGGCCCGCAGGTATTGGTGCAGGGCGGTCTCATAGCTGCGCTCCACGCCCCGGCCCCGCTCGTAGCAGACCCCCAGGCTGAACTGGGCTGCCGCATAGTTCTGGAAGGCGGCGTCCCCAAAGCAGCGGGCGGCTGCCGCCTGGTCCTGCTCCACGCCCCGGCCTTCCTGGTAGAGGCACCCCAGCAGATACTCCGCCCGGGCATACCCTTGGGCGGCGGCTTTTTTCAGCCACACGGCCCCCAGGGCGGGGTCCGGCACCGAAGCGCCCTTGCCGGTGATGTACAGCACCGCCAGGTTGCACTGGGCGGGGGCGTAGCCCTTTTCCCCCGCCTGCTGGTACAGCCAGCGGGCCTGCTGCAGGTCCACCGGGGTGCCTTTGCCAAACTCGCAGCACCAGCCCAGCGAGCACATGCACCATTCGTCTCCCAACGCCACCGCCTGGCGCAGCACCGGCAGGGCGGCGTCATAGTCCACCGGGTCCTGCTGGAACAGCTCCTGGGCCTGGCGGCTCAGCCGCTCCCGTTCGTTTGCGTCCAAAATCATGGGTCTTCTCCTTTATCCTGTCACGGGGCGGGTCTTGATCGCTCCTGTTTTGGTTTTATGTCTATTTTACACCGTTTCGCCCAAAAAGGGAACCAAAACCCGTTCGAAAGACCCTTTTCCGTCCCCGGCAGGCCGGCTTACCCCTGCTTTTTCTCCTGCAGGATCGCAGGCATCGAGATCTTATAAATGGCCAGCAGATTTTGCAGCACCGTCTCCCGATCCTGGGTCATCCGGTTTTTCACCCACTCGATCAGCAGACCGGCGGAAGCCTCGGTATAAAACGCCGCCAAAAAGTCCTTGAACTGGGGTTCCAGGGTGACCTGCAATTCCGCTTCCCCCTGCTCGATGGCCCCGTAGAGCACGGAAAAAAGGTCCTTATAAAAAAATCGCTGGATCTCTTCATACCCCATGGAGTCAAACACGCCGTTGATGATGTGCTTGTTTTCATCCGCATAGTTCATCACAAAGCGGATGGCCTCCTCCGTGTCCACCACCAGATCAAAGTTCTTTACCACCTCCACGGCCTCCCGCTCCAGCATCCAGTGCAACAGGTCGTAGATATCCCGAAAATGGTAATAAAAGGTCTTCCGGTTCACATTGCATGCGGCGATCAGCTCGCTCACGGTGATCTTGGAAAGCGGTTTGCGTTCCATGGCCTGTTTCAGCGCCCCGGCAAGGGCCTGCTTTGTCTGCAAAGACATCTCCTGGTTCGTCATCGCGCCACATCCTTTCCGTATCTGTCAAGTTTATTATACACCTGTCCGGCGAATCTTCCATGGACGATGACGGGTCATTTGTCCGGTATTTTCCCGTCAAAGAGCCCCCATCTGCCCCATATGCCACATCTGTCCCTGATTTGACCCTTTTCTTCCCCGGCAAAATGCGCCATATTGGACAGTATGAAAACGAAAAGGAGCGAATGCATATGTGGGATCGCAGCTATGACGTGACCATGCAGACCCCTATCGGGGCCAGATACGGCACCATGACGGTCTGTGTGGCTCACCGCACCATCCACGGGATGCTGAACATCCTGAAAAAAGCCAGCCCATTTCAAGGCACCATCGATGAGACCGGCCGCTGCCGGATCAGCGGGGCGCTGACCACCTTAACACGCACCATCCCCTACACCGGCACCGGCCAGGTGACCCAAACGGCCCTGTCCTTCCTGCTCACCGGGGAACGGGAGCGCTTTGTGCTTTCCGGCACGGCCCGGGCCGGGGCAGAAACGGAGCGTGACGTATGAAAAAGTTTTATCGGGCGATCGTAAACGACCCCAAAAAGATCCTGGTTTGTTTCTGTCTGCTGGCTGTCATCGGCGCTGTTTTGCAGGGCATGGTGGCGGTCAACTACGACATGACCGACTACCTGCCGGAACATACCCCCTCCACCGTCTCGCTGGATGTGATGGAGGAGGAATTCGAGGGCGGCATCCCCAACGCCCGGGTCATGGTGGAAAACGTCACCATCCCCCAGGCGCTGGAATACAAGGAACAGCTGCTGGCCTGCGCAGGGGTCACGGACGTTACCTGGCTGGACGACGCCGCCAACATTTTGCAGCCCGTTGAGACCATGGACCCGGACACTGTGGAGACCTATTACAAAGACGATGCCGCCCTCTTCACCGTGACCATTGAGGACGGCAGGCAGGTGGAGGCGGTGGAGGCCATCCGCGCCGTGATCGGGGAGGACAATGCCCTCACCGGCGATGCCGTTTCCACGGCGGACGCCACCACCGGCACGGTCAGCGAAGTGGCACAGATCACCGTCATCGGCGTTTTGTTCGTGTTTTTGATGCTGGTCCTCACCACCACCTCCTGGGCCGAACCCGTTCTGGTGATGGTGGGCCTGGGGGTGGCCGTGCTCATCAACAACGGCAGCAACCTGATCTTTGGCGAGATCTCCTTTGTCACCAATGCGGCGGGAAGCATTTTGCAGCTGGCCGTGTCGCTGGACTATTCGGTGTTCCTGATCCACCGGTTTGCGGAATGCCTGAACGACGAACCGGATCCCAAAGAAGCCATGGTGTACGCTTTGTGCCAGTCCACCAGTTCCATTTTGTCCAGCGGGCTGACCACCGTCATCGGCTTTCTGGCCCTGGTGTTCATGCAGTTCAAGATCGGCCCGGACCTGGGCCTGGCGCTGGCAAAGGGCGTTGCCATCAGCCTGCTCACGGTGTTCGTCTTTATGCCCGCCCTGATTTTGACGGCCCACAACTGGCTCATCAAAACCCAGCACCGCAGTTTCCTGCCCAGCTTCCGGGGCTTCGGCCGGCTGATCTGCCGGGTGATGGTGCCGCTGGTGTGCCTGTTCCTGGTGCTGATCGTGCCCAGCTACCTGGCCTCCAACGCCAACGATTTCTATTACGGTTCCTCCCATATTTACGGGGAAGACACCCGGCTTGGGCAGGACACCGCCGCCATTGAACAGGTCTACGGCAAAAGCGACACCTATGTGGCCATGGTGCCCCGGGAGGACCTGGCGGCCCAGCAGCAGCTCTCCGCCGCCCTGCACCGCATCCCCCAGGTAAAGAACATCCTGTCCTATGTGGACACGGTGGGAGCGGAGATCCCCATGGAATACCTGGACGAAAGCCTTGTGTCCCAGCTGGTCTCGGACAACTACAGCCGGTTCGTCATCACGGTGGACGCGGATTACGAGAGCAAAGAGACCTTTGCCCTGGTGGAGACCATTCGGAACACCCTCAACACCTATTTCCCGGATTCTTACTACCTGGCCGGCAGCGGCGTGAGCACCTACGACCTGATGGACACCATCACGGCGGACACGGTCAAGGTCAACCTGATCGCCATCGGGGCGGTGTTCGTGGTGCTTTTGCTCACCATGCGCTCAATCTCCCTGCCGGTGATCCTGGTGCTGGCCATCGAGACCGCCGTCTGGATCAACCTGTCGATCCCCTATTTCAAGGGTTCCATGGTATTCTACATCTCTTACCTGATCATCAGCTCCATCCAGCTGGGCGCCACGGTGGACTACGCCATCCTGTTCACCGAGCGGTATACCGGTTTCCGGGTCCGGATGGGCAAAAAGCAGGCGGTGGTGGAAACGGTGACGGCGGTGACCCCCTCCGTTATGACCTCCGGCACCGTGCTGGCGGTGGTGGGCTTTTTGTTGGGGTATGTATCCAGCCACGGCATCCTGTCCCAGCTGGGGATGTTTTTGGGCGTTGGCAGCCTGCTGTCGCTCACCATCGTGCTGTTCGTGCTCCCCGGCCTTTTGTACCTGCTGGACGGCGTGATCCAGCGCACCACCTTACATCTTGATTTTTACAAAACACCCAAGGAGGGACTGTAACATGAGACCCATCAAACGCGCCCTGCCCGCTCTTCTTTCCGCCGCCGTTCTGTTCAGCACCGCCACGCCGGTTTTTGCCGCCGAAGCGGCCGCCCCGTCCGAAAAGGAAGAGGTGGTGTACATCACTCTGGCGGCGGACGGAGCTGTAAAAAACGCCTATGTGGTAAACAGCTTTTCCGGCGGCCAGATCACCGACTACGGCGACTACGCTTCGGTGAAGATGCTGAACACGCAGGACCCTATCCAGCAAAACGGGGACGCCGTCACCTTCTCCACCACGGCGCAAAAAGCCTATTACCAGGGCGAACTGGCCGATGCGCAGATCCCCTGGAACATCTCGCTGCGGTATTTTTTGGACGGGGTGGAATATTCCGCCGACCAGATCGCCGGAAAAAGCGGCGCGCTGGAGATCCGCTTCCAGATCACAAAAAACGCCGCCTGCCCCGGCACCTTTTATGAGGACTATGCCTTGCAGGCCTCCTTTACGCTGGACACGGCGCAGTGCCGCAATATCTCCGCCCCGGACGCCACCATCGCCAACGTGGGCGGCGATAAGCAGCTGACCTATACGGTCCTGCCGGGGGAAGGCATCGACACCACCATCACCGCGGACGTGACGGATTTTTCCATGGACGCCGCTGCCATCAACGGCATCCACCTGAATCTGGCCGTGGAGATCGACGACACCCAGCTGAAAGATAAGGTGAGCGAGCTGATCGACGCGGTGGAACAGCTGGACGACGGTGCCGTGGAGCTTTCCGACGGCTCCGGGGACCTGCTGGACGGCACCACCGACCTGAAAGACGGCGCTTCCTCCCTGCAAAGCGGGATCAGCGAACTGGACGAGGGCGTGGCCACCCTGCAAACCGGCATGAGCACGGTGCAGCAGGGGCTGGACAGCCTGCAGGGCCAGTCCGCCGCCCTGGTGGACGGCTCTGCCCAGGTGAAAAACGCGCTGACCACGATCCAAACAGCGGTCCATTCCGTTTCCATCTCCGCCGACGAGCTGGCCCAGCTCACCCAGGCCTCCGGCCAGATCAAACAGGCCATCAGCGCCCTTTCCGACGGGGCGGCCGCCCTGCAGGCAAACCTTGGCTATGCCCAGTACAAGGCGCTGATGGCCCAGAACGGGCTGGACCTTGACCTGCTGAAGGAGGGCAACACCCAGGCCATCGCCGCGTTGGGCCAGCAGATCGCGGCGCTTCAGGCTACGCTGGACCAGATCGCAGGCATTCCCGGCATGGAGGATCAGGCGGCCCAGCTGCAGGCGCAGATCGACCAGCTGCAGCAGGTGGTGACCCTGCTGGAGGGGAACAACGCGGCCATTGGCGGCACCGAAAGCTACCTGAACGGCATCGCCGCCCAGCTGCCCGCCCTCACCCAGGGCCTTTCCGCCCTGCAGACTCAGTACGAGACCTTTGACACCGCCATCGCCCAGCTGGTGGATACCCTGGGCGGGATGCTGGGCGACCTTTCCGCCCTGTCCGCCGGCGTTGACCAGCTGGTGGAACAGTACGGCACGCTGGACACCGGCATCGTGGCCTATACCGACGGCGTGGCCCAGATCGTGGCCGGATACAGCCAGGTGATGGAGGGCGTGGCCTCGCTGGCGGAGGGCAGCAAAGAGCTTGCCGCCGGTTCCGACGAGCTGTACGCCGGCACGGTGGAACTGTACGACGGGGTGGTCTCCCTCTGTGACGGCGCCCAGGAAATGGCGGACGGCACCGGCGAATTCCGCCAGGAAACGGCGGACATGGACGCTCAGATCGACGAAGAGATCGACGATCTGCTGGATTCCATCGGCGGCAGTATGGAAGACCCCGTTTCCTTTGTCTCGGAAAAAAACACCAACGTGACCTCGGTGCAGTTCGTCCTCCAGACGGAAGCCATCGAAACGGAAGAGCCCGATGGACCCGCCGCTGCGGAAGAAGCCGACCTTTCCTTTTGGCAAAAGCTGATGCAGCTGTTTGGCGTATAATATTGGCAAAGGGGCTGTTGCAAAATGGAAATTGCGCAACAGCTCCTTTTTGAGTAAGAAAATGTCTGCGAAATAGCTAGGAAGACGGATTTTGAGGAAAATCCGGCAGGAAAACCTGCAGACAGGTATAGCAAAGCTGGGCTACTCCC
>CASEVW010000105.1 GCA_949291395.1 uncultured Oscillospiraceae bacterium
CGGATGGCCCTGCGGCGGCCCCGGCCGGGTTTGGGCAAGGGGCTGTTTTTGCTGTTCTGGCTGGCCATGATGGCGGGCAACGGGGCGGCGAACCTGCTGGGCCGGGCCCTGGGCAGGGTGGAAAGCCGGGTGGAAGTGCCGGCGGACCCGGGCCTTTTGTTCCTTGTGTGGCTGGCGGTGGGCCTTGTGCCTGCTGTGGGCGAAGAGCTGCTGTTCCGGGGGCTTTTGCAGGGCTGGCTGCGGCCTTACGGAAGCTGGCTGAGCATTGTGGGGCAGGCGGTGCTGTTCGCTTTGCTCCACGGCAGCGGCCCGGCCTGCCTGTCCGCTTTGTTCGGCGGGCTGGCCCTGGGCCTTTGCGCCGAGTACAGCGGCAGCATCCTGTGGGGCATGGCCTTCCATTTATACAACAACACCATGGCTCTGGCGGCCCAGTATGAGGTCCAATACGGCAGCGGCCTTTTTGTGCAGCTGGCGCTGCAATTTGGTCTGCCGCTGGTGGTGCTCTGCCTGTGGCTGGCGGAAGCGGGACGGCCAGTCGGCCGAAAACGGCCCAGGCTGCGGCCCGGCCTGCCGGTGTCTGCTTTGCTGAAAAGCCCGGGCTGGGCAGCCAGCGGGGCGATCCTGCTGGCCAATGTGATCTTTACCACGCTGCGCTGAGCGGCAAAAAAGGAGAAACGATATGACCGATGAACAACTGATGCGCCTGGCGCTGGAGGAGGCCAAAAAGGCCGCCGCCCTGGGCGAGGTGCCGGTGGGGGCGGTGGTTGCCAAGGACGGCGAGCCCATCGCCATGGCCCACAATACCCGGGAGACCGAAAAGAACGCCACCCATCACGCCGAGCTGCTGGCCATCGACGCGGCCTGCAAAAAGCTGGGGGGCTGGCGGCTGTGGCAGTGCGAGCTGTTCGTGACGCTGGAACCCTGCCCCATGTGCAGCGGGGCCATCATCAACAGCCGGATCAAGCGGGTGGTGTATGGAGCGAAGGACCCGAAAGCAGGCTGCTGCGGCTCGCTGGTGGACCTGTTCGCCTACCCCTTCAACCACCATCCGGCGATCGAGAGCGGGCTGCTGGAAGACCAAGCCGCTGCTCTGTTGCAGGATTTTTTTGCCATGCTGCGGCGCAAACGGGAGGAGAAGAAAGCAAAATGAGAGAGAGGACAGTTCTCGTGACCGGAGCCAGCCGGGGCATCGGGGCGGCGGTGGCTGAGGCCTTTGCCGCCGCCGGATACCGGGTGGCAGCCAACTACAACACCAGCGGGGAAGCCGCCGCCCAGCTGGCCCAGCGGTGGCCGGGGCGCATCCTGCCGGTGCAGGCGGACGTGGCGGACCGGGCCCAGGTGGAAGCCATGTTCCGGCAGGTGGAACAGCAGCTGGGCGGGGTAGATATCCTGATATGCAACGCCGGCATCGCCCGGCAGGAGCTGTTCACCGACGTGTCGGTGGAGGACTGGCAGCGGATGCTGGACGTGCACCTGACCGGGGCCTTCCACTGCTGCCAGTGCGCGCTGCCTTATATGCTGCGGCAGAAGTGGGGGCGGATCGTCACCGTCAGCTCCATGTGGGGGCAGGTGGGGGCCAGCTGCGAGGTGGCCTATTCCGCCGCCAAGGCCGGGCTGATCGGCCTGACCCGGGCGCTGGCCAAGGAGGAAGGCCCCAGCGGCATCACCGTGAACTGCGTGGCCCCCGGCGTGATCGACACCGACATGATGGCCGGTTTTTCCGCCGAGGACAAGGCCGCCCTGGCGGAGGAGACCCCGGTGGGCAGCCTGGGCAGCCCGGCCCAGGTGGCAAAGGCGGTGTTGTTTTTGGCCGGTGAGGAGACCGGGTATATCACCGGCCAGGTTTTGGGCGTGAACGGCGGCCTGGTGGTGTAAAAAGCGAACATCCCCTTTTTTGCTGCATACAATGCAGTGAAGGAGGGGATCTTTTTATGAAAGTATTGCAAGAGGGCATCGACGTTTCCCGCTACCAGGGCGATGTGGACTGGGCGGCGGTGCGGCGGGCGGGCAAGCAGTTCGCCCTGGTGCGGCTTGGCTCTTCCAACCGCAGCGGCCCCTATGTGGACCCTCGGTTCGCCCAAAATGTGAAAGGGGCCCAGGCTGCCGGGCTGCAGGTGGGGGCATACTATTACACATATGCGCAAAACAAGGAAAAGGCCCGGCGGGAGACCGAGATCTTTTTAAAGGCGCTGGAAGGCTGCCGCCTGGAATACCCGGTGTATCTGGATGTGGAGGACGACACCCTGGCCGCCCTGGGCCGCCAGCGGCTCACCGAACTGGTTCTGTTTTCGCTGCAGGCGCTGGACAAAGCGGGCTGGCTGCCCGGCTGCTACAGCTACAGCGGTTTTCTGCGCCGGTATCTGGACCTGGAACAGCTGGCGGACGTGCCCCTTTGGGTGGCGGACTACCGGGGCAGCGTGGCCTATCCCAGCCAGTATGGCATCTGGCAGTATTCCTCGGTGGGCCGGGTGGACGGGGTGAGCGGCAGCGTGGACCTGAACTACAGCTTCCAGGACTATCTGCCCCGCATCCGGCGGGAGGGGCGCAACGGTTACCCGGCACAGGCCCCCGGCGGGGAAGAAGTGGAAACCGGTACGCCGGAACAAACCGAACAGGAGAAATAACAGTTTTGGGTTGCAACCGGTCGAAGAAAGGGATATGATAGGAATTACAACGATAACGGGCCGGATCTGGTTTGCAGATCCGGCAAAAATAGGAGTTGACTATGGAAAATCGAAAAACGATCCGCAATATCCTGGGCGTGGCGGCGCTGTGCATCCTGCTGTACTGGGGGCTGCATAACCTGGAGCAGCTGGGCCGCATCGTGGGCACGGTGCTGGCGTTGTTCCGGCCCTTCCTGCTGGGGGCGGCCATGGCCTTTATTTTGAACGTGCCCATGCGGGCCATCGAGCGGCATCTGCCCAAAAAGATGGCCCCGGTGCACCGGGCGGCCTCGCTGGTGCTCACCCTGGCGGCGGTAGTGGGCGTGCTGATGGTGGTGGGGCTGCTGGTAGTGCCCCAGCTGAAAGCCACCATCGAGACCATTGCGGTGCGCATGCCCGCCTTTTGGGCCCAGGCCCAGGCGTGGATCAACCAGCTGATGCAGGAATACCCGGACCTGGCCCAGTGGCTGCAGGAGCCCGGCACCATGAACCTGCAGGACGTATTGCAGCGGGCGGTGGAATGGCTCAAGACCGGCGGCCTTGCCCTGGTGGGCAACACCGTGACCGCCGCCACCGGCATCATCTCCGGCGTGGTGACCTTCTTCATCGGCCTGGTGTTCGCCCTCTACCTGCTGTTCCAAAAAGAGACCCTGGCCCGGCAGTGCAAGATGCTGCTGTACGCCTGGATGAAGGAGGAGCACGCCCAGCGGGTGCTGGAGGTGGCCGACCTGACCAGCCGCACCTTTTCCAACTTTTTGTCCGGCCAGTGCCTGGAAGCCTGCATCCTGGGCTGCATGTTCGCGGTGGCAATGCTGCTGTTCCGCATGCCTTACGTGCTGCTGGTGAGCGTGCTGGTGGCGGTAACGGCGCTGATCCCGGTGTTCGGCGCCTTCATCGGCTGCTTTGTGGGCGCGTTTTTGATCCTGATCCAAAACCCCATGCAGGCGGTGGTGTTCGTCATCCTGTTTTTGGTCATCCAGCAGATCGAGGGCAACCTGGTCTATCCCCGTGTGGTGGGCAGCTCGGTAGGCCTGCCCTCTATCTGGGTGCTGGTGGCGGTGACCATTGGCGGCAGCGCCATGGGCGTTGTGGGCATGCTGATCATGATCCCGCTGTGCTCGGTGCTGTACAGCCTGCTGCGCACTGCCACCCGGGGCAAGCTGCGGGAAAAAGGCGTGGACCGTTCCAAATACATGCCCGTCCAGCCAAAAGGCAAGGCGGCAAAGCCGGTGAACGGCAAAAAATAACGGGGATTTTCCGCCTTTGGGTAAGCTGGCATCTCTCTGATCCGATCCCTCAGTCAGCTACGCTGACAGCTCCCTTTACGCAAGGGAGCCATTGGCAAAACCGAAGGCTCCGTGTGATGCAAACAAGAAAAGGATAGCCCAAAACGTGGCTATCCTTTTTCTTTATTGAAATGCAATGGGAATGCTGCCGTTGTTGTTGGAAAGGGTGACGGCATTGGCGGACGTAACGCCCGAAAGGGTGAGGGCTTCGTTGGTGGTGCTGATGGCAAGGCCCCCAATGAGATCGCTGGGGATCTGTAAGGCGAGGACGTTCTGTTCTCCGGAGGACTTGACGCCGAAGAACTGTCCCATTCGGTCTCAACGTTATGAATGGATACAAACACGGCTAAAATGGCGCCCACGATCTGCACCAGGTAGGCGACGGCCCCGCTGGCCGAGAAGTAGGGGATCACGTTGCCCTGGGTGATGCCCAGGATCACCAGCATGACCACAAAGGCGGAGATGACGCAGGCCTTGGAGGACTTCATCTTCATGCCCACCGCCAGCGCAAAGCAGCTGGCGCAGAGGGAGAGAAAGGCCGAGACGATGGCGCTGCCCCAAAAGGAGACTGCACCCAGGTCAATGGCAGTCAGGGCCTCCGGGGCGGCGAGGGCCGCAGGACGGCCGTATTGCTCGCTTCGGCGGATGTTGGCCTTGATGCGGGCCAGCACCTCCACCACCGAAAAGGGCTTGGTGATGTAGTCGTCCGCCCCAAGACCCAAGCCCAGGGCCTTGTCCGCTTCCGAGTCTTTGGCGGACACGATGAGGATGGGCACAAAGCTGTGCGCCCGGATATGCTGCATCACTTCCATGCCGCTGATCTTGGGGATCATCAGGTCCAGCAGCACCAAGGAAAAGGTGTCGCTGTCAAAGGCGGCACAGGCCGCTTCGCCGTCCTGGGCGCACACCACATCATAGTTTTCGGTGGTCAGATAGTTTTTCAGCAGCTCGCTGATCTCGGCATCGTCTTCCACCAGCAGAATTTTATGGTTCATGGCTTTTGCTCCTTTCGCGTTCCGCCAGCTGTTTGTGTTCGTTTTGTAAACGTGATCGGTACTGTTTTGATTATAATCGGCCGCCCGAGCGATGGCAAGCGACGGGCAAAACAAAAGGCGGACCCCGGAAAGGGGCCCGCCTTCTGTGGTGGGTTAGAACAATAGAAGATGGTTCGGGAAAAACTTATTTCAGCAGGGCTTCCACGTCAGCCTTGGGACGCAGGCCCACGCTCTTCTGCACGGCTTCGCCGTTTTTGAACAGCACCAGGGTGGGGATGCTCATGATGCCGTAGCGGGACGCCAGGTCCGGCTGCTGGTCGATGTCGATCTTGGCCACCTTCACCTGACCGGCCTTTTCCTCGGCGATCTCGTCCACGATGGGGGCCATCATGCGGCAGGGGCCGCACCAGGTGGCCCAGAAGTCCACCAGAACGGGGATGTTGCTGTTCAGAACTTCCTGCTCAAAATTTTCTTTGGTAATGGTAACAACGCTCATGTTCTTACGCTCCTTTATTGCTTGGCCCCCTGGGGGGCAGGTCGTTTCTCTTGGTATTAGTATACCGGCCCGGTGGGGAAATAACCGTGATAAAGTTACTGTAACTGGAGCAAAAAGGTGTTTTTTGCCCGGAAAGGCTCAGCGCAGGCTGTCTTTTGCCACTTCGGTGAGTTTTTCCAGGTCGGTGATGGTCAGGCAGCCCCGGCCGATCTCCACCATTTTTTCCGTTTGGAAGTATTTCAGCATCCGGGTCACCACCTCCCGGGCGCTGCCCAGGTGATGGGCGATCTCCTCGTGGGTCAATTTTAACGAAAGGCTGTCGGTCAGCTGGGACTCGTTCACCAAAAAGGCGGCCAGGCGGCTGTCCAGATGTTTATACAGGATCTGGTCCAGCAGCCACATCACGTCGGAAAAGCGGCTGGCGATCAGCTCGGCGGTGTAGTTGGCCACCGGGGCCGATTCCTGCATCAGTTTTTTGTACACCGGGGCGGGGATGCGGTAGAGGATGCAGTCCTTTTCCGCTTGCAGCGAGATGTCGAATTGCAGGCTGTTCAGCATGCAGTAGGCCGACAGGATGCACACGTCCCGCTCGAACAGGCGGTAAAGGGTGATCTCCCGCCCGTCCTCCGAGAAGGAGCAGCCCCGCATCTGGCCCCGCACCACGATCAGCGGGCCGATGCAGTCCTCGGTGCCGTTATGTACGATGTCCCCTTTGGAAGCGTGGAACATGGTGACGCTTTGGGTCAGCAGCTGCTGCTGTTCCGCCGTCAGTTTGGACCAAAAGGGCAGGTAATCGTAAAATTCCATGGGTATGCCTCCCGCTCGTAATTTCTTCCATTTTCTATTATGCCACAAACCGGGGCGATAAAACAAGGCCGGGCCGCTGCCTGAGGTTTGGAGAAAACGTTGATTGGAAAAAGGAACGTTAAAAATTTTGTTCCGTGCCACGGGCATGTACCGGGGCACGGGACACCTTAACAGAAAAACGCCCTGATTTTGTGTGCTTTGTGCGCAAAATCAGGGCGTTTTTCGCCGGAAAAGGGTACTGGGGGAAACCAATACGCATCCCCCGTACCAAAGTGCGGGGCGTGCGTTTGGTGTCCCTCAGATCAGGTCAGAAAGGCAGCAGGCCCAGATGTTCCAGCAGGATCTTGCAGCCCATCAAGATGAGCACGATGCCGCCGGCAAGCTCTGCCTTGGATCTGTACTTTGCGCCGAACCGATGGCCCAGCGCCACCCCAACGGCGGACAGCACAAAGGTGGTCACGCCGATGAAGCTCACCGCCGGCACGATGGACACCGACAAAAAGGCGAAGGTCACCCCCACGGCCAGCGCGTCGATGCTGGTGGCCACCGCCAGGGGCAGCATGGCCTTGGGGCCGAACTGGCAGTCCAGGCACTCCGGCTGCTGGCGGGATTCCCGGATCATATTGCCGCCGATGAACACCAGCAGGGCAAAGGCGATCCAGTGGTCGATGTTGGTGATGAACTGCTCAAATTGGCTGCCCAGCAGGTAGCCGATCAGCGGCATCAGCGCCTGAAAACCGCCAAAGTAAAGGCCGGTGACCAGGGCGTGGCGGGGCTTCAGCTGCGGCACGCTCAGGCCCTTGCAGATGGACACCGCAAAGGCATCCATGGAAAGGCCCACCGCAATGAGGAAAAGTTCAAACAGGCTCACAAAAAACAGCTCCTTTTTGTTGGTGTGGCGGGTCCGTCAGGCGGAACGCCGGGAAAGGCGGGTGGAGTACAAAAAGTTGGCCAGCGCCGCCGCACAGATCACCCCGTACCCGGCCAGGCTCAGGGCGTCGGGCACCTGGTGCAGGAACACAAAGCCCAAAATGGCGGCAAACACGATCTGGGAATAGTCGTAGATAGAGATCTCCCGGGCGGGGGCGTGGCAGTAGGCCGCGGTGATGGAAAACTGGGCCGCCGCCGCGCTGGCGCCCGCCAGCAGCAAAATGACCAGCTGGGCCGCCGTCATGGGGGTGAACTGGAGGATGAGGGAGGGCAGGGTAGCCGCACAGGAGAAGGCGGAAAAGAAGAACACAATGAAAGGCCCGGCCACCCCCCGCTTGCCCAGCAGGCGCACCATGGTGTAGGCGATGCCGGCGAACATGCCGCCGAACAGGCCGATGAGGGCGGGGCCCACGTCCAGGTTCGAGCCGCTGGGCTGGATGACCATCAGCACGCCGCCGAAGGCCGCCGCCACCGCGCAGCCCTGGAACAGGCTGATCTTTTCCTTTAACAGGATCACGCTGAGCAGGATGGCGAAAAAGGGCGACATCTTGTTCAGCATGGTGGCGTCCGCCAGCACCAGATGGTCGATGGCGTAAAAGTTGCACAGGATGCCCAGGGTGCCGAAGATGGCCCGCAGCAGCAAGATGCCCCAGCTGCCTTTGTCCAGCTTTAAGCTGGGCCGGGCTTTCAGCAGCATGCCCCCGGCGAAGATCATCGCCACAAAGTTGCGGAAAAAGCTTTTTTGGATGCTGGGCAGGTCTCCCGCCAGCCGCACGAACAGGTTCATCAGCGCGAAAAAGAACGCCGCGGTGATGATATATAAAATGCCTTTGTATTTGGAATTCATGGATCGACCGCCTCTTTTATATAATATAGTGGTATCAAAATAGCGAAAAGAATGCCGCTGTCTATTATAGCACGCAAATGCCTGAGGAAAAGAGCAAAAACCAAAAAAGACAGTGTTTTGTAAACAGCCGGGCGTAGGGGCGCTCCCCGTGAAAAAACAGAAAAACGAAAAAAATTCATTTTTTTGAAAAAAGGGCTTGCAATTATCGAAAACCGTGTTATAATAAAACTCGCAGCCGACACAAGAGAGCTGATGCGCAGGTGTCGTACAACGGCTAGTACATCAGCCTTCCAAGCTGAGGACGTGGGTTCGACTCCCATCACCTGCTCCAATAGCAGGCAGTGGAGACGAGGATGTCTCATCTGTCGGCAGACCACATGCGGATGTGGCGGAATTGGCAGACGCGCTAGATTCAGGTTCTAGTGACAGCAATGTCATATGGGTTCAAGTCCCTTCATCCGCACCAACAAAAGCCCCGTGACCTTTGGTCACGGGGCTTTTGCTTTTGCATCAATACTGGCTTGCAGGCAGGGCCGGGTGGGATCGTTTTGACGATTTTCACCCGGCCCTTTTGTGCTTTTTGAGGAAAAAATATGGCAAGACTGGTGATAAAAGAGAGGGCAGACCCCGCTTTTTTGGGTAAATCGAACAAAATTGGCCTTAATTTTGGAACAGTGTGGAGCCAAAAAACAATTTGCTTTTTTCACAAAAAGAAAGAAAAATATTTTCACAATCTGACGGAAGAAATGAAAAGAATTTTCACAAACGGATACAAAAATTTCATAATCATCTCATAAAAACAGAACGTGTTGAACTATTTGTTCAAAAGATGTTATCATGAATCAACAAAACTGGTAATTGTGCTTGAAACAATGGAGGTGACCCGGGAACAAAGCACGATCGCAAGACCTGATTTTTTTGCCTGCGGTTCGGTGACCGCAAAATATCATGACAGAAAGGTTGCCAACAAATGAAATCGAAATTGAAACGTTTGGTGGCGTCGCTGCTGGCTGTGTGCATGATCGCCAGCATGATGCCGCCGGTCATGGCAGCGGACGATCCCGCCTCGGCCAGCTCCGTCCCTTCCACAAGTGTGGTTTTGGACGGTACGGAGAAGCAGCCGGAGAGCGAAGCTTCTTCCGCTCCCGCTTCCAGCGAGGCAGAGAGCGAGGCTTCTTCCGCTCCCGCTTCCAGCGAGGCGGAAAGCGAGGCTTCTTCCGCTCCCGCTTCCAGCGAGGCAGAGAGCGAGGCTTCTTCCGCCCCCGCTTCCAGCGAGGCGGAGAGCGAGGCTTCTTCCGCTCCTGCTTCCAGCGAGGCGGAGAGCGAGGCTTCTTCCGCCCCCGCTTCCAGCGAGGCGGAAAGCGAGGCTTCTTCCGCTCCTGCTTCCAGCGAGGCGGAGAGCGAGGCTTCTTCCGCTCCTGCTTCCAGCGAGGCGGAGAGCAAAGCTTCTTCGGCTGCCGTGCCTGAAGCACCCATCACCGGCACCACCGAAGGCCAACCCTTCGTGAATGACACGGTGGACGGCGGCAATGGCAAATACTTCCGCATCCCCTCCCTGGTCACGCTGGACAACGGCTGGCTGGTGGCGGCGGCGGATATGCGCTGGCAGACCACTGCCGACTCCCCCCAGAACCTGGACACCATCGTCAGCCTGTCCAAGGACGGCGGCAAGACCTGGAGCTACGAGATCGTAAACTACTTTGACGACCGCTCCAACAGCACCACCGGTCAGGACAGCGCCTCCTTCATCGACCCCTCTATGGTGCAGGGGCCGGACGGCAAGCTGTACATGGTGGTGGACGCCTGCCCCTCCTATGCAGGCCTGATGTGGGGCAACCGCATGGGCTGGGAGAGCAGCGGCTTTGACGACCAGGGCCGGATGCTGGTGGCGAAGGCCCAGGCAAACGGCGACGCACCCACCCAAAAGTCGGAATACCAGTACCGGGTGGACCTGAACGCCCAGCCCAGCGAAGTGACCGTGGCGGGCGAGACCCTGCGTCTGTATCCCATCACCACCGCGGACGGCCAGATGACCGGCCAGTGGGTGGACGCATGGCTGGACCTGTACGCCTGGGACGGCACCTCCGCTCTGGTGGAAAAGGTCATGGCCAAGCAGCTGGACAGCGACAAGATGGTGCAGGATAACCTGTTCTACCGCAGCAGCGAGTGGAAGGCCTATCCTGTGTTCTACATCATGCTGCGCTCCGCCGAAGTGACCGAAAGCGGCCTTGCCTGGGGCGAGCCCAAATTCCTGAACATCAAGTACAGCGAAAACGAAGCCTTCACCGGCGTGTGCCCCGGCCGCGGCCTGGTCACCCAGGTGAATGGCAAAGACCGCATCCTCTTCCCCCTGTATGACAACGCCACCGGCACCGAGTATGCCAGCGTGATCTACAGCGACGATGGCGGCGCCACCTGGCACCGGGGCGAGCGGGTGGATGACCTGACCAGCGGCAGCAAGACCAGCGAGTCCCAGGCGGTGAACCTGCCGGACGGCGGCATCCGCCTGTTCTGCCGCAACTTAGGCGGCTGGATCACATATGCGGACAGCTACGACGGCGGCCAGACCTGGAGCGCCGCCCGGGCGGACAGCCAGCTGAACTATGTGAGCAACTGCATGGTGTCCTTCATCAACGCCGAAGGCTATCTGCAAAGCCCGGAAGGAAAGGTTTACGGCAATTTGGTGGTCGCTTCCTATCCCAAGGGCAGCGGCCGCAACAACGGCGTCATCCGGGTGGGCAGCATGCACCCCAATACCGGCACCATCGAATGGCTGGATGCGGGTGAAGTACGCTACCCCGGCGTGTATCAGTACTCCTGCCTGACCCAGAAAAGCGGCGACGCGCTGGGCCTGCTCACCGAGGACGGCACCGGTGTGATCAGCTACAAAGATCTGACCATGACCAGCGTGCTGGGCGAAGGCTGGACCTATCTGGAGACCTACGCGGGCCAGACGGAAGACGGCCTGTCCGGCGTGACCCAGGACCAGCCCTACATCCCGGACCAGACCGGCGGCAGCCGCCGGTTCCGCATCCCGGCCATGGTCACCCTGGACAATGGCTGGATCCTCACCGCGGCGGACGCCCGCTGGGGCTCCACCATGGACGCGGCCAACAACCTGGACGGCCTTGTGAGCCTGTCCAAGGATGGCGGCAAGACCTGGGAGTGGGAGATGGTCAACCACTTTGCGGATTATCCTGACCAGACTCCCGGCGCTTACCGACCCAGTGCTTCTTTCATCGACCCGGCCCTGACCCAGGGCGAGGACGGCACCATCTACATGGTGGTGGACGCCTGCCCGGCCTACTCCGGCCTGCAGAACGGCGGCCAGGCGGGTACCCAGAGCACCGGCTTCAACGAGGACGGCAACGTTGTGATCGCCAAGGGCGAGCCGAACAGCGGCATCGCCTCGCTGAACGCGGCGGACTATACTTATTATGTGGATGCCAAGGCGGGCAAGTCCATCACTGTGGACGGCCAGGCCGTGACCGTATATCCCATTAAGGAAGAAGCCGGCACTGAGACCGGCGGCTGGGTGGACGCGGACTATGACCTGTATGAGACCAGCGGCGGCGCCATCGTGCCCTCCCTGTGCCGGCAGGCCCTGAGCGGCAAGACCGTACAGAACAACGTGTTCTACGAGCAGTCCCCCTGGAAGATCTATCCCACCTTCCACATCTGGCTGCGCACCGGCACCGTCACCGAGACCGGCATCGAATGGAGCGCGCCCCAGATCCTGAACATCAAGCAGCAGGGCGAGGGCTTTGTGGGCGTATGCCCCGGCCGCGGCCTGACCGTGCGGCTGGAAAACGGCGCTGAGCGGGTGATGTTCCAGGTGTACGACAATGCCACCGGCCAGGAGCGGGCCAGCACCATCTACACCGATGACGGCGGCGCCACCTGGCACCGCGGCCAGCACGTGACCAACAACGTGGGCAAGACCAGCGAATCCCAGACCGTTCTTCTGCCGGACGGCGGCATCCGCATCTATTCCCGCAACAACATCGGCTACATCAGCTATGCCGACAGCTACGACGGCGGCATCACCTGGAGCGAGTCCCACCGGGATGACCAGCTGGACTATGTGGGCAACTGCATGGTATCCTTCATCAACGTGGAAGGCAGCCTGGTCGGGCCGGACGGCACGGTCTATCCCAACCTGATCGCCGCTTCCTATCCCAAGGGCAGCGGCCGGAACAACGGCGTGATCCGCGTCGGCTCCATCGGCGAGAACAACCAGGTCACCTGGCTGAACGAGGCGGACGTGAAGTATCCCGGCAGCTATCTGTATTCCTGCCTGACCCAGCTGGAAAACGGCACCCTGGGCCTGCTGTACGAAAAAGAGGATACCTCTTACGGCGCGGGCTACATCCTGTACGATGCCTTTGCCATGACCAGCCTGCTGGGCGAGGGATGGAATTATCTGATCGATACCCCGGAAAGCGCGCCGAAGATGGAACTTTCCGTCAGCGGCAGCGAACTGTACGCCGGTGAGCAGGCCGTGGTGAAGGCGGTCGTCAGCGGCGTGGAAGAGAACGTGACCGTGGCATGGAGCCTTGCGGGCGACGATGGTGCGGAGGTGGCCAAACTGGACCGCACCGCCAGCGCCAGCGGCCAGCAGGTCGTTCTCACCGCTCTGGCGGCGGGCAAGGCGACCCTTACCGCCAAGGCAGAAGTGCAGGTGGGCAGCGAGACCATGGAACTGGTGCGCAGCTGCCGCATCTATGTCTCGGATGCGTCCGTTATCACCCTGCCGGACGAGTACGACAAGAACAGCGTTTCCGGCGGCGAGACCAGCTACCTGCGTGAAAACGGCGAACTGGCAGACGGCGTGTACGCCTTCGTAGACGAGGTGGTGTCGCCCCATCGGATCCTGTATTATCAGAGCGGCAAGGCGACCACCGATCAGGTGACCGCCACCGTGAACGGCGATACCCTCACGCTGGACAGCGGGTATGCCGCTTCCCGGCAGACATGGAAGGTGACCAAGGAGGCCCAGGGCTACACCCTGGAAAGCTGTGACGAGCCCGGCAAGTACCTGAATGTGACCGGCGTTACCAGCAGCCAGCTGCCGGTGAGCACGAATAAGGCCTATTTCAACATCGAGCCTGCCGGCAACGGACGGCTGTATCTGTCCACCCAGGTGAACGGCGAGACCCTGTATGTGTATGTGCAGGGCAAATTCGGCGCAAGCAAGACCAAGGCCGACAGCATGGCTGCCTTTGCCGAGACTGTCCTGTACAACGTGGACGCCGCCGGCCTGAAGGCCCTGCTGGCGGACGCGGCGGCACTGGATGAGAGCCTGTACACCCCCGAGACCTGGAGCAAACTGGTCAAGGCGCTGGAAGCGGCCCAGGCCACGGCGGATTCTGCCGAAGGCGCCTTTGCCGGAAACGATCAGGCGCAGAACGCCTTTGCGGCGGTGCAGCAGAACACCCAGGCCCTGTACAAAGCCGTGCTGGATCTGGAAAAACGGGCGGATGTGGAATACACCGTGACCTACAAGATCACCGGCGAATACTTTGCCTATGATTCCTTCGCGGTGCAGACCTACACCATGGGCGAGGCGATCAACGCGCCCAAGGCCCCGGCGCACGAAGGCTATAGCTTCAGCGGCTGGCAGGGCCTGCCGGAGACCATGCCGGAGCAGGATCTGGTGGTGACCGGCTCTTACACCAAGAATGCAGCGCCCGATCCCACCCCCACGCCGGAACCCAACCCCACTCCCACCCCCGCGCCCAGCGGTGACGACGGCGATCGGGAATGGACCGACAGCAGCACCCCGACCCCCACTCCCGTGCCTACCACGGCGCCCTCCACGGCGGTGATCCGTGGAAACGGCGGTCGCACCCAGACGGGTGAGAAGGATAAGGCCGGCGAGAAAGACGAGAGCACGCCGGAAAGCAGCCCGACCCCCGTCGAGCCCACCCCGGCGACCGAGAGCGAGGCGCCTGCCGCAAGTGAAGCGCCCGAAAGCGAAGCGGACAGTGCGGCATCCAGCGCGGCCGAGCCTGCACAGAGCGGCAGCGTGATGCCTGCTGTGATCGGCATTGCTGTTGCAGCTGTAGTGGCGGCATGCGTGGTAGTGTTTGTGGTAAAACGCCGCAAACAGCAGTAAGCTGACCTGCAAAAAAACGATCAAGCTACCGGTAAAACACCCCATGAACCCCTTTGGGAACGCTTTGCGCTCCCAAAGGGGTTTTGTGCTGCCAGAACGCAAAAAAGAGATTGTGCTGTGGGCCGGGATGGATTATCATAGAAGATAAAAGAACGACGACAGAAAAAGGAGAAGGACATGGAACGGAAAAAACGCCTGCCGCCCGCATTGCCGGACCGCCTGGAACCGGCCGAGCGGCCGGAGGAACTGGTGGACATGGCCAAGGCCATGGAGGAACCGGTGGCCGGGTGGCATTTCACCGGCATGGACCTGAGCGGGGAAGACCTGCGGGAGATGCGCTTTCAAAAGTGCGTGTTCCAAAGCTGCCGGTTCACCGGCTGCGATTTGAGCGGCGCTTCCTTTGAGGACGTGGTGCTGCGCCACTGCGACCTGAGCGGGATCAAAGCGGACAGGACCTATTTCTGCCGCTGCCGGCTGACCGACGTGAAAGCCGCGGCGGCCAATTTTATCGACTGCCGCCTGGTCCACCTGGAATTGGCGGAGAGCAGCCTGCGGGGGGCGAACCTCACCGGGGCCAGCATCGAGCAGGCCCACTTTGCGGCGGTGGACCTGAGCGACGCCTGGTTCAGTGAATGCCGCCACAAGGGCCTTGTGCTGGAAGAGTGTACGCTGATCCGCACCAGCTTTTTCAAGACCATGCTGAAAGGGCTGGACTTTACCACCAGCCGCATGGAGGGCATTACCGTGAGCAATTCCGGCGAGGAGCTGCGGGGGGCCATCGTGAACGTGCAGCAGGCGGCGGAACTGGCCCGGGTGCTGGGCGTGGTGATCCGGTAACGCAAAGGGGAACAAAGGAGGAAACAAACAACAATGGCAAAACAGGTGGATCTTCTGCAAGGAAGCATCATCAAGTCGCTCACGGCGCTGGCCCTGCCCATCATGGGCTCCCAGCTGGTGCAGATGGCCTATAATCTGGTGGACATGATCTGGATCGGCCGGGTGGGCGCGGGCGCTGTGGCGGCGGTGGGCGCCGCCGGCATGTTCATGTGGCTGTCCAACGGGCTGGCCATCCTGGCCAAGACCGGCGGCCAGGTGCTGGTGGCCCAAAGGCTGGGGGCGGGGGACAAAAAAAGCGCCGCCCGGTATGCGGCGGCGGCCCTCCAGCTGGGAACGGCGCTGTCACTGGTCTATACGGTGGCCATGGTGGCGGGGGCCGTGCCCCTCATTGGCTTTTTCGGGCTGAACAGCCCCCAGGTCATCCAGCAGGCCCGCACCTATCTGATCATCGTGGGGCTGGGCATGTTCTTCTCGTTTTTGAACCAGGTGCTCATCGCCATCATCAACGCCACCGGCAACAGCCGCACGCCCTTTTTTGCCATGGCCATCGGCCTGGGGCTGAATCTGGTGCTGGATCCGCTGTTCATCTTTGGCTGGGGCCCGGTGCCCCGGTGGGAGGTGGCGGGCGCAGCCCTGGCCACCGTGCTGGCCCAGATGGTGGTGTTCTTCCTGCTGGTGCGCTATGCCCGGCAGGAGAAAACGCTCTTCGCCCTGGTGGACATCAAGCAGCGCACCACCCGCAGAGAGCTGGGGGATCTGGTGCGCATCAGCGGCCCGGCGGCTTTGATGAACGTGGTGTTCCCGCTGATCTCCATGTACATTGCCCGGATGGTGGCCGGCTGGGGCGACACCGCGGTGGCGGTGCAGAAGGTGGGCAGCCAGATCGAGTCCATCAGCTGGATGACGGCGGACGGCTTTGCCGCGGCGGTGAACAGCTTTGTGGGCCAAAACTATGGCGCGGGCAACATGAAGCGGGCCAAAAAGGGCTTTGCAGCCGCCTTTGGCCTGATGACGGTATGGGGCATTTTGTGCACCGGCCTGCTGATCTTTTTGCCCGGCCCCATCTTCCGGTTCTTCATCCCGGACCCGGCGGTGGTGCCCATGGGCGTGGATTACCTGGTGATCCTGGGCTTTTCCGAGCTGTTCATGTGCTGGGAGATCCTGGTGCAGGGGGCCTATGCGGGCCTGGGGCACACCGCCCCGTCCAGCATCGTGAGCATCGCGTTCACCGCTGCCCGCATCCCGCTGGCCATGGCGCTCACCCAAACCGCCCTGGGGCTGAACGGCATCTGGTGGAGCATTTCCATCAGCAGCATCTGCAAGGGTCTGATCATGGTGGCCATGTTCCTCGTCTTTCTGTGCCGGATGGAGAAAAAGGCGGCAGCCTGAAATTTGAAGAACAATATTTGAAAACCAGCGCCCTGCTTTGCGAAAAGCGGGGCGCTGGTTTTTGCAAAAATCGAAGGGGCAAAACGGGGCTTTTTCGGCGCAAAAAAGTTAAAATCAAAAAATGCAAAAAACTTTCAAAAAAAGTATTGACTTTTCTCCCAGGACATAGTATTATACTAGAGCAGCGTCTCCCAGGGAAGAACGACTAAGCGCCCGTAGCTCAGGTGGATAGAGCAACTGCCTTCTAAGCAGTGGGCCGGGGGTTCGAGTCCCTCCGGGCGCACCAAGATGTGGTGGCTATGGCGCAGTTGGCTAGCGCGCCAGATTGTGGCTCTGGAGGCCGTGGGTTCGAATCCCACTAGCCACCCCACGTAAGGAAAAAGCGAATTCGAAAGAGTTCGCTTTTTTCTATAATGACCCCTCTGCATGGCATCCATGCGGGTTTTGATACATTATATATATGAAAAAATGCTGGGTTGTCGCCAAGCGGTAAGGCACGGGACTTTGACTCCCGCATGCGTGGGTTCGAATCCCGCCAACCCAACCAAATGAAAACAGCATTTTCATGCAAAAGCGGCCTTCCAAAATGGGAAGGCTGTTTTTGTATCGTTGTCCGGCAAGCCCAGCACCATGGGTTTGCCGGTTTTTTACTATTCGCCTTTTTATCATCTGAATGGAAAGACCGCCTTCTTATGAAAATAGTCTTTGTGGAAACACTAAGATTAAAGGAGGAACGATCTATGAAACCCACAATATTTGGATATGCACGAGTATCCACAAAAGAACAATGCGAGGAACGGCAGCTGATCGCCTTGCGGGAATTCCCGGTAGCGGTGGATAAAATCTTTCTGGATAAGCTGAGCGGGAAGGACTTTGACCGGCCGCAATACCAGAAGCTTTTGCGAAAACTGAAGCGGGGCGACATCATCGTGGTGAAATCCATCGACCGGCTGGGGCGGGATTATGATGAGATTTTAAACCAATGGAGGATCATAACCAAAGAGAAGCAGGCGGATATTGTGGTTTTGGATATGCCGCTTCTGGACACCCGGCAAACCGGGAAAGATCTGACCGGTACCTTTGTGGCCGACCTTGTACTGCAGATCCTCTCTTATGTGGCGCAGACGGAACGGGAGAACATTCGGCAGCGGCAGAGGGAGGGGATCGCGGCCGCCAAGCTGCGAGGCGTGCGGTTTGGCCGGCCGAGAAAGCCAGTGCCGGAGGCTTTTTACCAGTTGAAAGCACAGTGGCAGCAAAGAGAGATCAGCTCGCGGCAAGCGGCCAAAGAGCTTTGCATCGCGCAAGACACGTTCCTTCGCTGGGTACACGAAAGCGAGCGCTGATTTTCATCGGAAAAGGTAGAGAATTTTGGTCGTTCCTTTGTACATAGTGTTCGATGCATTTTAGCGTCTGTTCGTACGGTATAGACCGCAATAATACCGTGAAATGCAGCTGCTTTTATTATACTCAGCCTGACCGAAAATGTCTGCTTTATCGTTCGGGACAAAACAAAGGGAAACGCATAGGAGGGGCTGCCATGAAACAGGACAAGATGGGAATGGTTGGGCTGCTGGAAATTCTGGCATTCAAAACGGAATGCGTGTATCTTTCGGATCTCCACGAGCCGGAACGGCTTGGTGAGATCCAATATGCGGCCCGCCACATTTCGCCCCGGCAATTCAGCCTGTGGGAATGGAGCGATGCGGTGGCGTATATCACGGGAGAAAGACCTGATTTTCAAAGTGTGGAAGACGCGGTGGACTATCTGGCGTGTTATTCGGCAAAACAAGCGCCAGGCGGAGCTTCTGAAACACCAGACCGGTAAGGTGGCGCCGTTGTGCACCCTCCCAAACGAATCTTTGTTTTTGCGAGGCAAAACAAACAGCCGGCAAAAAGAGCCGAGGCCCAAATGCTGTGCCGGGGCCTCGGCTCAGATCGCTGCTGTTTATTTTGTATGGTGGACGTCGCGGTGGAGAAAGGGCCTGCGAAATTTGACGAAAAATTTTTTCAAACAATGTAGGTTTGTCAAACATCTTGTACAGTGAGAGATTCAAAGAAG
Organism: uncultured Oscillospiraceae bacterium; assembly: GCA_949291395.1. Taxonomy (GTDB): domain Bacteria; phylum Bacillota; class Clostridia; order Oscillospirales; family Ruminococcaceae; genus Allofournierella. Next base: position 18,428 of record CASEVW010000105.1, read on the forward strand.
GCAGCAAGTTTTTCTTTCGGAGAGAGCCAGACAAGGGGGCGCATAGGTAAGCTGTTGGAGCGATTTTGGTGTGCA
>CASEVW010000106.1 GCA_949291395.1 uncultured Oscillospiraceae bacterium
CCGCGTTGGGTCTTGCCTGGCTGTGGCAGCAGAGCAAAGGGCAGCGCCGCCGTCTGGCCGCCGGGGCGCTGGCAGTGCTGGCGGCCGGGGAACTGGCCCTGAACGCCGCCTGGGCCCTGCGTCAGTTTGAAGCCTACCCGGTGGCGGATTACGAGACCTTTGTGGCCGACGGCCGCGCCACCGTGCAGGCGGTGGAAGCCGCCAATACCGGAAAATTCCGCGTGGAAAAGAGATTTTTCCGCACCCTCAACGACCCCATGCTGCTGGGGTTTGAGGGGCTGACCCACTTCAGCAGTGTGCAGGACGGCACCGGCACCATGCTGCTCATGGCTCTGGGCTACTGCAACTACGGGGCCAGTTACGGGTATCTGGGGGGCAGCACCGCCGCGGCGGACAGCCTGCTCTCCATCGGGTATTTCCTGGACCGGGACGGCGGGCGGGTGCCCACCCACTTCACCGCAAGCGATCTGGACACCCCCTGGCAGGTGTACGAAAACGAAAACGCCCTGCCTCGGGCGTTGTGGAGCCCCGGCAGTGCCGCAGACTTTGCCCTGCCCGACACCACCGACCCCTTCACCGCCGCCGAGACCCTGTATTCCGCCCTGCTGGGGCAGGAAACCACCCTTTTCACCCGGCTGACGGGCGGTGCGGGCAGTGCTTTCTCCCTCACGGTGGAGACTGACGGCATCCTGTACGCCGTGTTCACCGGCACGGCGGCGGATGTGCCCCTGACGGTGAACGGCACCGACGCGGGCACGGTTCTGAGCCTGGAACGCTCCTCCGGGGCGATCATCGACCTGGGCCGGGTGAAGGCCGGGGACCAGGTGGAACTGTCCCTGGGGGCGGAGATGGACTCTGCCGCCTTCGCCATCCTGGACGAGGACGCCCTGGCCGCCGCCTGTGAGGCCATCCGCGCTGACGCCCCCGCCGTGACAAGCTGGCGGGACGGCGCCATCACCCTGCAGACCCGGACCACCGCCGACGGGCTGGCGGTGCTGACCCTGCCTTACGACGAAAACTGGCGGGCCGAACTGGACGGCGAGGCCGTGGAGGCCCAGGCCGCCGGGTATCTGCTGGGGGTAGAGGTCCCCGCCGGGTCCCACACCCTCACCCTGACCTACACCCAGCCCGGCATCGGTGCCGGGTGCCTGCTGAGCCTGTTGGGCCTGGGGCTGACCCTGCTTCTGCTGCGGCGGGGTCGCAAAAAACCGTAAATACGCCGACAGGGCGGGAACTTCCCAGGAAGTCCCCGCCCTGTTTTTTCATTTTTTGCGCGCTGTTATGCTTTTTTGCCGCCGTGGAGCTTTTCTGAGGGCAATACCGTCCCCAGCAGTTTCCAGGCAGCATCCGCCCCGCCGGGGATCTGGTCCTCCGGCAGGATGAACGCCCGGGCCGGGCCCACATACAGATAGACGGCGTTGTCGGTACGCCAGGCGCCGAACACCTCCGCCCAGGCATGGCGCTCCGCCTGTTCCGTCTTGTCCTGGCTGCCCGCCGGGTGCATGCACACCCCGTCGGCTCCCAGTTCCACCCGGTAGGCATCCTTCATGCGGGAAAGTCCCATCCGCCCCGCCTGCTGGCGCACCGAGTAGAAGAACATGCCGAAGTACACCGCCGGCAATCCCAGGCCTACCACCGTCAGAACACTGCCCAGCAGGATGGCGCCTTCCCGCTTGCCCACCTGGGCAAAGCAGAGCACCGCAAAGAACAGCAGGATCAGGGCAAACACCAGGGGGCGCTGCCACCGCCGCTGCCGCACCAGCGTGTCAAACACCGAAAAATCCTGAAAAATCTTCCTGTCAATGCGCACCGGCACGATGATGTTGCTTTCCTTGTTTTTGGACTTGCCGCTCATGCTGGTTCCTCCGCCTGTTGCGATTTGCCCCTATCATAGCACGACCCGCCCGGGGGCCGCAAGCGGGGTTTGACAAATATTTTCGTAAGACTTGCGGATTTTTTGGCCGGGCTGTACAATGGGATGGCATTTTTACGGCAAGGAGGGCGTCCCCTATGCACTGGTTCCAGCGTCACCTGACACTGAAGGGACGCATCATCCTGTTTCTCACCGCCTTTTTCGCTGCGCTGATGGTGCAGATGTATGTCAACCACTACCAGTCCAACGTGGTGCTGGACCAGCTGGGCCGCCACACCGGCAACTTCCATTCCATCAGCCAGTTTTCCTCCGGCATCTGCTGGACCCGGTGCAGCAGATGATCGTGGCGTCCCGGGCCATCGGCCGGGGCGAGCTGGACACCCCCGACGTGATCGTGCAGCAGACCGACGAGATCGGCCAGCTGGCGGGGGCTTTCAACACCATGAAGCACTCCATGGCCCGGCAGGTGAACATGCTGCGGGAGAAAAACGAGATCGAACGCCAGCTGCACCGGCGGGAGACCGAAGCCCTGGAACGGGAGGCCCTGGCCGACCTGGTGGCCCGGCGTTTTGAGCACGAAGCCGAGATCCACACCACAGACAACGGCCGCCGCACGGTGGAGACCGCCCTGCTGTGGGGGGCGGACCTGATCCTCATGGACATCGAGATGCCCGGCGTCAACGGGCTGGAAGCCGCCCGCACCGTGCTTTCCCGGCTGCCGGGATGCAAGGTGATCTTTGTCACCGCCTACGGCCTGTTCCAGTATGCCTACGAGGCCATGCGCCTGGGGGCCTGCGGCTACGTCCTCAAACCGGTGGTGCCCGACGAGGCCGAAGGAGCCATCCGCCGGGCCCTGGGTCAGATTGAGGCGGAACGCCGCCTCACCGCCATGGCTCCCGCCGCGGTGGGGACCGACCCCGCCGACGACGACCTGCCCAACACCCAGATGAGCCAGCTCATGGCCCAGGTGAAAAAGTACCTGCGGGAAAACTACATGTACGAGCTTTCCCTGGACAGCATCGGGGACATCCTGCACATCAGCCCTGCCTACCTGTCCACCCAGTTCAAGAAATACCTGCACGTGGGCTTTCTGGACTATCTCACCGAAGTGCGCATCCAGGCCGCCCGCAGCAAAACGGAGCCCCCCCCTGTGAGCCGCCGTCTGCGGGTGCCGGCCCTGGCCGCAGCGCTGGTCTTGTGCTGTGCCGCGGTGCTTTCCGCCGCCGGGGCCACCCCCACCGGCACCCACAAGGACGACACCCCCGACCTGATTCTGCGCTATGCGGAGAACCAGCCCGAAGGCTACCCCACCACCGAAGCCGCCTACGCCTTTGCGGACCCGGTGGCCCAGCGCACCGACGGCCGGGTACAGGTGCGGGTATACAGCAACGGCGTGCTGGGCAGCGAAACCAGCGTGGTGGAACAGATGGAGTACGGCGGCATCGATTTTTCCCGCATCTCCATCATGTCCCTGGGCGAGTTCGTACCCCAGGTGTACGTGCTGCAGCTGCCTTTTCTCTATGAGAACGACGACCACATGTGGGCGGTGCTGGACGGTCCCATCGGCCAGGTGTTCCTGGACTCCATCGACCGGGCCATCGGCCTGACGGGGCTGGCCTGGTTCGACGCCGGGCTGCGCCATTTCTACACCAACAGCCCGGTGACCCGCCTGGAAGACCTGCAGGGCATGAAGATCCGGGTGGCGGAATCCAGCCTGATGGAAGCCATCGTCCTGCAGCTGGGGGCCGACCCTGTGCGCATCCCCTACGACGACGTGTACAGCGCCCTGGCCAAGCGGGAGATCGACGGGGCGGAGAACAACTGGCCCAGCTACGACTACACCGGCCACTATGAGGTGGCCAAATACATGCTGCTGGACGGGCACACCCGCATCCCGGAACTGATGCTGGCCAGCGCCGAAGCCATGGACAAACTGGCCGACCTGGACCCGGAATTTCCCACCCTGGTGCGGCAGTGCGCCAAGGAGGCGGGCCTGCTGGAACGGGACCTGTGGCGGCAGACCGAAGCCGCCTCGGAAGAAAAAATGCGCAAGGCGGGGGTCACCGTGACCACTTTGGACGAAGAGGAACTGGAACGGTTCCGCCAGGCCACCGCCCCCATCTACCACATGTACGCCGACCAGAAAGCCCTCATCCGCCGCATCCTGAACGCCGCCCCCGACGGGGAATAAAGGCGGCATTTTGCCTGTATTTCTCCTGTTTTTTGCTCTTTTGCCGCGCCGGAAAGCCCAAAAAGCTTTCCGGCGCCTTTTTGCATTCTGCACAATCCGCCCCCGACAGGTTTCGGGAACCTGCACAAAAGCCATTTGCATTTTTTTTTTGAAAACAGTACATTTTTTGCTCCTATTGCAGGCGTTTTGAAAAACGGATAAAGTGAAATCACAGACAGGGCGGCCCGCTGGAGAGGCCGTCCCAATATGCCGAAAGGCAAAAGATAAGGAGAAATCACCCATGAAAAAGCTGCTTTCCCTGACCCTGGCCGCTTGCGGCGGCGCTCCCTCTGAGTCCACCGCCCCCGCCACCGATTCCGGCGCTTCCGCCGAAACCTCCGAAGCCGGCGGCGACACCATCGACATCTCCCGTATCTCCGCTTTCGCCCTGACCAGCTACGGCTGCGAAAAGTCCATGCTGCTCTCCATCCCCTTCACCTGGGAAAGCCGTGAGCACTGGTGGAACTTCGCCAACTCCGACCTGGCGCAGGAATTCCTGAACGAACCCCAGGAACTGGGCCTGCCCATCCGCGGCGTCTTCTACGGCGAAGAGGGCTTCCGTCACTTCTTCACCGCCGAGCCTGTTTCCGGCATTGAGGACCTGAAGGGCATGAAGCTGCGTGTGTCCAACGACCCCGTCATGAACGGCATGGTGGAAGGCCTGGGCGCTTATCCCACCGTCGTTTCCTTCAACGAACTGTACAGCGCTCTGCAGACCGGCGTCGTGGACGGTGCTGAACAGCCCATCGCCAACTACAAGTCCAACGCCTTCCCCGAAGTGGCCAACAACCTGATCCTGGACGGCCACACCCTGGGCGCCGTGCAGGTGGTCATCACCGACAACGCCTGGAGCAAGCTGACCGCCAACCAGCAGGCCTGCATCATGGAAGCCGGCAAGTACGCTCAGGAATTCAACGCCCAGCTGTCCGAGACCGAGGAAAACAAGGTCCTGGAAGAGCTGAAAGCGGAAGGCTGCAACGTGGTGGAAGTGCCCGACAAGCAGGTCTGGGCCGATGCCTGCGCCAAGGTCATTGAGGAGAACACCGCTTCTCAGGCCGAGCTGTACCAGCAGCTGAAGGATTTCGCCAACTGATCCGGCGGACCTGATCGCTGCCCCATTTCCGGTAACTGAATGATGCGGGGCGTCGGGAAACACAACCCGCGCCCCGCTTCTTTTTGAGATTGGTTGAGGAGGAAACTGCATGCCCAAGATTTTTGAAACACTGGACAAAATACGCCCCTTTTACGATGTGGCGTACAATGTGATCCTGTTCGTCTGCAAGCTGCTGCTGGTGGCCGACATCCTGATCACTTCCTACGCCGTGCTTGGCCGTTACATCCCCTTTATCGCGGACCCCTCCTGGTCGGAGGAAGCGGTGCTGACCCTGATGAGCTACATGGCGGTGCTGTCCGCCGCGCTGGCCATCCGCCGCGGCTCCCACATCCGCATGACCGCCTTTGACGCCTACCTGCCCAAAGGCCTGGTCAAATTCCTGGACATCCTGGCCGACGTGGCCGTGCTGGCCCTGGGCATCATCATGCTGGTCTACGGCTGGAACTACGCTTCCCCCCTGGGCGGCCGCGGCTTCTATGTGTCCATGCCCTGGCTGTCCCGTTTCTGGATGTACTTCCCCGTGCCGCTGGCCGGCGTGGCTATGATCATCTTTGAGATCGAGGCCATCTACACCCACATCAAGAGCTTTTTCGTAAAGGAGGCCCAGGCGTAATATGGATATGCAGACACTTGCCATCATCGTGCTGCCGGGCAGCTTCTTCCTGATGATCCTGCTCCGCTTCCCCATCGCCTACGCGGTGGCGCTGTCCACCGTCTTCTGCCTGGGCGTGCAGGGGCTCAGCTTCAACACCCTGTGCCAGCAGATGGTCAGGGGCATCTCGTCCTTCAGCCTGATGGCCGTTCCCTTCTTCATCACCATGGGCGTGCTCATGGGTTCCGGCGGCATCAGTGAAAAGCTCATCGCCCTGGCAAACGCCTGCGTTGGCTGGATGCGCGGCGGCATGGCCATGGTCAACATCGTGGCCTCCTACTTCTTCGGCGGCATCTCCGGTTCCGCTTCCGCGGACACCGCCTCCATCGGTTCCATCATGATCCCCATGATGGTGGACCAGGGCTATGACGCCGACTTCTCCACCGCCGTCACCATCACCTCCTCCTGCGAGGGCCTGCTGGTTCCCCCCAGCCATAACATGGTCATCTACGCCACCACCGCCGGCGGCATCAGCGTGGGCAGCCTGTTCCTGGCCGGTTACATTCCCGGCGCGGTCCTGGCCCTGAGCCTGATGATCGGTTCCTACATCATCTCGGTGCGCCGCAACTATCCCAAAGGCGACCGCTTCAACCTGATGGTCTTCTTCAAGCAGCTGGGCATCTCCATCTGGGCGCTGGCCGCCATCATCATCGTGGTCTTCGGCGTCGTGGGCGGCGTGTTCACCGCCACCGAATCCGCCGCCATCGCGGTCATCTACTCCCTGATCGTGTCGGTCTTTGTGTACAAAGGACTGGACTGGAAGGGCGTCTGGCGTGAACTGGGCGAGTGCGTGAACACCCTGTCCATCGTTCTGATCCTCATTGCCTGCTCCAACGCTTTCGGCTACTGCCTGACCACCCTCCATGTGCCGGAACTGGCCGCCAATACCGTCACCAACCTGACCAGCAACCCCATCCTCATCGCGCTGCTGCTCAACCTGATCCTGCGGGTCCTGGGCTGCATCATGGACATGGCTCCCATCATCCTCATCGCCACCCCCATCCTGCTGCCCATCGCCACCTCCATCGGCATCGACCCCATCCAGTTCGGTATCATGGTGGTTCTGAACTGCGGTATCGGCCTGCTGACCCCGCCCGTCGGCGCCGTGCTCTTCATCGGCTCTGCCGTTGCCAAGCGCCCCATGGAAAAGGTCGTCAAGGCCACCCTGCCCTTCTACCTGTGCATGATCGTCGCGCTGCTGCTCATCACCTTTATCCCGGACATCAGCCTGTTCATTCCCAAGCTCTGCGGCTATGTTCCCAGCGTGACCCCCGCCTGGTTCTGAGGGTAAGCTGAACCAATTTCCTGCCTTCTCAAAAAACCGGCAGTGACCGCAAGGTCCTGCCGGTTTCCTTTTGCTCTCTACCGCTGATATACAGACGGCAGGTGCTGCTTTCGTTTATGTTTTGTGGGCTCAGTTATCCCCCCGATGATACCGGATCTTCATGTGCTCGGAGGCATTTTTGAGGATATGGGCCAGGGCCTTGTCCGACTCTTCCTTGACCATGGCGGCAATTTTGTTATTGGCTTCCTTCAGAATCTCCACGGGCTCACCCTGCCGGATCTTCTCGTCGTACTCGTACAGGAACTGCTGTCCGCGGTTCATCACGGCGTTCACATACCGCTCATCAAAAATCAGGGCACTGCCGTACTGAGCATCGGTCAAAGCGGCAATGAGCCGGCTGTGCCAGTACATGCTGTCGGTGGAGACCGTTTCGGTGGTACCGCTGAGGTACTTGGGGAATTCGGTCACATTGGCGTATACCGGGAAGCAGGCCGTGAAGCCGCTGCCGCCCATGGACAACCACTCCACGCCCTGAACGGCCTCGGGCAGGTACCCGCGGATCTGCATGATGCCGCAGACATCGCTGTTGGGCACGCCGATGGTGCGGTACTTGCCTTTGCAGGCGGCGGTCTTGTCGTAGGGGTTGTAGGGCGTTCCCTGGTAATAGGACCCCAGCAGATACCGCACATCCTCCACCGTCACCTTGCGCTCCGGCACAAAGGACCAGGGAATATCATTGCTCTCCGGGGTGAAGTGGGCGTTTTCTCCGTCCCACTTGTAAGTACGAGACAGGAAATACCGGGCCATGAACCAGGCGCGGGGCGTGTTGTAGATATGGTCGGCGTCGGAATGGGAGCCGAAGGCCAGCCGCGGGTTGAACTCTGCCCCCGTATCCAGGGCCAGACGGTACTTTTCCACAAATCCCCGCAGGTCCCGGGAGCAAAGATGCTCCTTCTGCGCCCCGTAGGCATCGTCAAAATCAAAATGGTCCAGGCCAAACTGGTTGGGCATGATCACCACCCGGTCATCCGGCACCCGCCGGGCGATCCAGTGGTGGCCGCCGATGGTTTCCAGCCACCAGACTTCGTCGGCATCCGCAAAGGCCATGCCGTTGGGTTCATAGGTGCCGTACTGTTCCAGCAGCGCACCGGTCCGCAGCACACCCTCCCGGGCAGAACGAATGTAGGGCAGCACCAGGGTCACCAGGTCCTCCTCGCCGATGCCCCCGGGGACTTCTTTGGAATTGCGCCCCTTCTTTTCCTGATACTGCACATAGGGGTCCGCGCCGATGACCCGGGCGTTGCTGGTGATGGTCTCGGTAGCGGTCATAGCCACGTTGGCCTCATTGATGCCGCAGGCAGGCCACACGCCGTTGGACTTGTTCACGTTGGGGCAGTCGGTGTAACGCATGGCGTTTTCCGGCAGCTCCACCGTCAGGTGAGAGATGACTGTTTTGTAGGTGGCCGCCTTTTCCCGCGCCGGGTGGACCAGAACGCGCTTGGCTTCAAAGGCGCCGTCATCATTGCGGGCAATGATGGTGGAGCCGTCATGGCTGGCCTTTTTGCCAACCAGAATCGTGGTACAGGGCATATGGTTCTCCTTTTTCTATGTACATCCGTTTCTTCGTTCTTGCTTGACCCATCTATCATAGCATGGGCATCAGACCATTTCCAGTCCCGGGTTTCTGCTTTCCCAAAAGAATAAGGGCAAGGACGGAACCGTCCTTGCCCTTATCTGGCGGAGCATCAGAGATTTGAACTCTGGCGGCGCTGTTAACGCCCTATCGCATTTCGAGTTTTGTGTCCCCAATGCCGTCTGTGCTCCCTCAGGGTCAAAACAGGCCGTTTCGTCCCGCCCATTTTGGCCACACCACGCGGATTTCCGGCGCAGCCACCCACAAAACCGCGTGGGTACAAGTAAAAGTATAGTACCACCGTTTAGGGCGAAAAGCAACGCCTTGCGGGAAAAATGCGAGATGCCGTGCAAGATAACCGGCACAGCATCCGGCCCGCCGGGGCAGGTTCTGGCCAGTTTGTCCCGGCGCAGAATTCCCCCGCAGGCGAGAAAATCGCCTTAAAATTCAAGAATCTTGTCGTGGTGATACGGTTTCTCCGGGTCCGAATTTCATCAAAGGAGAATCCGACCATGAACGAACAAACCATTACGCAAGACCTGCTGGCAAAGGAGATCGACGCGCTGCTGGCGCCCTATCCCGATCCCATGAGCCGCAACGACTTCCGCATCGCCTGCCATATCGGCACCCGCACTTCGCTGTATCTTCTGCAGAGTGGGCTTGTGCCCTGCATCCACACCGGCAAGCGCACCCGCTGCTACAAGATCGCCAAGGCGGACGTGGCCGCCTATCTGCGCCGCCGTATGACTGAGCCGGAGCATTATGCTCCTCCCAGCGGGTGGTACAAGAACTATCCCCAGCGCAAACCGCCTGCCGTATCCCTGACCCGCACTCTCGACTACGAGATCGTCAGCCGCCTGCTTCTCCGCCGCCATCTGGAACAGCAGCTGGCCGACGCCCCAGACGTGTTGACCGTGGAGCAGATCGCCCGCTTCACCGGCTACACGCCCCACACGGTCTCCCGCTGGTGCACCGAGGGCCGCCTGCACATCATCCAGCGCCGCCCACGATTTATGGTGCCGAAAACGTGGCTGCTGGATTATCTGGTATCGGATGATTATAACAGGATTACAAGGAAGAGTGAGAAACATTATGGGATGATACATGAGATGGACAATATGAAGAAATAATGCTTATCAGCAAAAACAAGGAAGTCTCTCTCAAGGTTGAGGGAGGCTTCCTTGCTTCTCCTTACGGATTTTCCTATTTATTCTCTGTTCTTACCACGCCAGATAAGCTCCTTTCATCGGGCTGGCGGCGTGTTCGCTGAAAAGGCGCAGCACGCCGCTCTTGTATTTGCGGGGTTTGGGGGTCCACTTTGCGCGGCGCCGGGCCAGCACGGCATCGATCTCCTCGGGGGTCTTGCGCTCCCCGGCGATGCCCACAATGGCCAGCTTGCGACCGGGCACATCAATCTCAATGAGATCCCCCTCCTCCACCAGGGCGATGGGACCGCCGGCCTGGGCTTCGGGGCTGCAGTGGCCGATGACCGGTCCGGTGGACGCGCCGGAGAATCGGCCGTCGGTGATCAGGGCGATGCTGCGGCCCAGCTCGGCATCGGAACTGATGGCCTCGCTGGTGTAGAACATCTCAGGCATACCGCTGCCCTGGGGGCCCTCATACCGGATGAACACCGCGTCCCCCTTCTGGACCTTGTGGTGCAGCACGGCGTCGAGGCATTCTTCCTCGCTGTCAAAGGGCCGGGCCAGCAGCACGGCGTGGAACATCTCCTTAGGGCAGGCCGTGTGCTTGATGACGGCGCCCTGAGGCGCCAGGTTGCCCTTGAGCACCGCGATGGAACCGTCGGTGCCGATGGGGTCGGAGGCCGGGCGGATGATGTCCGCCCGGGTCAGATGCAACCCGCACCGGGCGTTGGCTTCGTCCAGCAGCCGCTGGCAGTGTTCGTAGAAGCCGTTTTCCTTCAGCTCGGCCAGGTTTTCGCCCAGCGTCTTGCCGGTGACGGTCATGGCGTCGAGGTGGAGCACGTCACGGATCTCCTCCATGATGGCGGGCACACCGCCGGCATAGTAGAAGAACTCGGCGGGCCAGCGGCCGGCGGGACGGATGTCCAGCAGGTACTTGGCGCCCCGGTGCAGCCGGTCGAATGTATCGCCGTCGATGGCGATGCCGAACTCATGGGCGATGGCCGGCAGGTGGAGCAGGGCGTTGGTGGAGCCCGAGATTGCCGCGTGGACGAGGATGGCGTTCTCGAAGCTGTCCATCGTCACAATGTCGGAAGGACGCAGTCCCTGCCGGGCCAGGGCCACCGCCTGACGGCCCGCACGACGGGCGTAGTCCTCCAGGTCGGGGCTGGTGGCGGGCAGCAGGGCGCTGCCGGGCAGCGTCAGGCCCAGGGCCTCGGCCATGATCTGCATCGTGGAGGCCGTGCCGATGAAGCTGCAGGCGCCGCAGCTGGGGCAGGCGTTCTGCTTGGCCCAGTTCAGCTTGGCCTCGTCGATCTCGCCCCGCTCGTACTTGGCGCTGTACATCCCCAGCTGCTCCAGCGTGAGCAGCTCGGGGCCGGCTGCCATCGTGCCGCCGGTGACCACCACCGCCGGGGTGTTCACCCGGGCCAGCCCCATCAGATTGGCCGGCATGCCCTTGTCGCAGCTGGCAATGTAGACCGCCCCGTCGAATGGAGTGGCATTGCCGTGGATTTCGATCATATTGGCGATCATTTCCCGGCTGGCCAGGCTGAAGTTGATGCCGTCGGTGCCCTGGCTCTCACCGTCACAGATATCGGTGCAGAAATACCGCGCCCCGTGGCCGCCCACTTCGGCAATGCCCTGGCAGGCAGCGGCCACCAGCTTGTCCAGGTGGCCGCTGCCCGGGTGGCTGTCGCCGAAGGTGCTCTCCACCATGATCTGGGGTTTGGCCAGGTCCTCCGGCTTCCAGCCGGTGCCCAGGCGCAGCGGGTCCATTTCGGGCGCCAGCGTGCGCATTTTCTGGCTGATCAGTTCCATTTCGTTTTCCTCCTTGGTATGAATACACCGATGCCGCCGCAGGGCATACGGGCTCTGCGGCGGCAAAACATCAGTGCAGTTCGGGCCAGTAATCCTTGTTGGCCACGATCATGTCATCCAGAATCTTCTTGGCCACAAAGAGGCTGGGCACCGTCTTGGAGAGGGTGAACGCCATCAGGGCCTTTTCATAAGAGTGTTCGATAGCCGCTTCCACAATCAGCTTTTCCACGGCTTCCTGCTGTTCGATCAGCCCCTTATAGAAGGTGGGGATCGCGCCCACCCGCACGGGTTCGGGGCCGCGGTCGGTGATGTAGGCAGGAATTTCCACCATGGCATCCTCCGGCAGATTTTCCACTGCGCCCTTGTTTTCCACCATCACCAGGTGACGCTGGCGCAGGTCAAAGGCCAGGCTCATGGCCACATCCACGATGAATTCCCCGTGAACACCGCCAAAGAATTTGGTCAGGTCCACGTCCTTGCCGGCACGGTAGTCCGCCACCGCATCAAAGATGCGCTTCTCGCGGCCTTCCATGACCTCATTGGCACGGGTGTGGTGGGGATCGCTGGACTGCACCACTTCATCCCCCAAAAGATAATACTGCATGTAGGTGTTGGGCAGATAGTCGTGGAACGCCGAGCAGATATGTTTTGCGTTGGCGTAGGTGTGCAGCCAGGAGGGATCGCTGTGCATCACGTCGCTCTTTTCGTTCTTGGGCATGTAGCCGTTTTCCGCCACATAGGCCTTGAGCTGTTCGGTGACATCGGTGCCGTTCAGCCGTACCTTGGTAAACCAGCCGAAGTGATTGAGGCCGAAGTAGTCCACTTCCAGGTCGTGGCGGTCGCAGCCCAGAATCTCGGCCATGTTGCGCTCAATGGCCACCGGCATATCGCAGATGTTCAGGATGCGGGCCTTGGGGCGCAGCCGGAAGGTTGCTTTGGCCACGATGGCCGCCGGGTTGGAGTAGTTGACAATCCAGTAGGTGGGTTTGGCGTACTTTTCGCAGTAGTCGATCAGTTCCACCATGGGGTAGATGGTGCGCAGACCGTAGGCCAGACCGCCGGGACCGCAGGTCTCCTGGCCCACCACGCCGTACTGCAGGGGGATCTTTTCGTCCTTTTCGCGCATGGCGTACAGCCCCACCCGCATCTGGGCAAAGATGAAATCCGCATCGGTCATGGCGGTTTCGGGGTCGGTGGTCAGAGTCAGCTTCAGGTCGGGGTCAAACAGATCCACCACATGGCGGACAATGACCCCCACGGCCTCCTGCCGCTCGGCATTGTTGTCGTAGAGGACCAGCTCATTGAGCTTGAACTTGTCCTTCTGGTTCAGCAGGCTTTTGACGATGCCCGGCGTGTAGGTACTGCCGCCGCCGGCGATCACAAGTTTGAAAGTTTTCATAATGGGATTCTCCTTACAATTCGATAGGATTCGTTTGGTATGTATGCGGGATTTTTCACTCTTCCCGGCCCAGGGCCGCGTCCACCGCCGCGCGGATGCGTCCGACCTTGGGGCCGTAGATGATCTGGATGTTGCTGCCTTTGGTGACCAGCCCCGCAGAACCGGTGGGCTTGAACCAGTCCTTTTCCTTCACCAGCGTGGGGTCCTTGACCTCCACACGCAGACGGGTCATGCAGTTGCCTACATTGACGATGTTGTCGGCACCGCCCAGGCCCTCAATGACCGTCTGGGCGTTCCGTGCATCCTCCTGCTTTTTCAACTCAGCTTTGCCGGTGGCACTGATCTGCTGTTTCACCGCCGCAGCGTTGGCCGCCAGGTCCAGCACTTCATCGTCATCCTCCCTGCCAGGGGTTTTCAGGTTCAGCCGTCGGATCAGGAACACGAAGAGGAAATACATGACCACAATTTCCACCAGGCCCACGACCACATACATGGGCCAGTGGGTACGGCCGATGCCGGCGGGCAGGTTCAGGACCAGGAAGTCAATGATACCGTTGGTGGCGCAGACATGTACATCCAACAGATAGACCGCCATTTGGAACAGGCCGTCCATGATGGAGTAGACACCCCACAGCAGCGGTGCGGCAAACAGGAAGCTGAATTCCAGCGGTTCGGTGACGCCCACCAGGCATGCCGTCAGCATGGCCGGCAGGATTTGGGCCTTGGTGGCCGCCTTTTTGTTTTTCTTGGCGGCGGTGATGAAGGCCAGCGACACGCCGATGACACCGAAGGTCTTCATCAGGCCGTAGGTCAGGAAGCGGGTGGAATCCGGCATGGTTGTGACGGTGGGATCGTTGAGCAAAGCCAGGAAAACCGGCTTGGCGCCCACGATCTGTTCGCCGTTGATGATCATGCTGTCACCGATGGCCGAGTAGAGGAAGGGCGACCACACCAGGTGATGCAATCCGGTGGGGATGAGCACGCGGTTCAGGAAACCGTAAAGGAACACGCCGAACGCCCCCGCGGTGGACATGATGCCGGTCAGTGCGTTGATAGCCGCAGCGGCCACCGGCCAGACATAGGCAGCCACCAGCGCCAGGGCCAGAACTACCGGAAGCAGGATCAAAAAGACGAATTTGCTGTTGCCGTACAAGGCAAAGGCTCCGTCAAATTCGGTATCGATAAATCGGTTGTGGATCACCGCCACGATCACGCCCAGGATCATCCCCAGAAAAACGCCCATGTCGGTGACATGGTAGCCCAGGCAGATAGTCTGGCCGGTGCCGTACAGCGAGCTGGCGTCGTTTCCTTCGATCACCAGCCCGGCTACGCTGAGCCATTTAGAGTTTGCCGCCAGCCAGATCAAGTAGCTGACCAATGCCACAAAGGCCGCGTCTGCCTTACGCTTTTTGGCAAGGCTCATGGCGATGCCCACACAGAACAGAATGCCCAGATTTCCGATTACGGCGCCCACGCCGCCGTTGATGAACTGGCCCACCGTCCAAAGGATGCCACCCTCGGTGACGAGGGAGGTATTGGACATCACAGACGAAAGAGCCTGAATCATACCGGCCAGCGGCAGGAAAAGGACCGGACCCATCAAAGCTTTGGAAAAGCTTTGCATGGCATCCATGACTTTAGTTTTCATTGGCTTTTCTCCTCACTGTTTTTGGTAATACCTGTAGTCTCAGGATCGGGCGCCCTCCTGATTCGCATCTTGATTATATCTATATTGCACAAATTATTCAACATATATTGATATGTTTTGAACATGTTTACCCATCTCGGAACATGTTTCGCACCAAATCACCTTGCATCCTGCACAGATCCTTGTATAATTTATATAAGAAAGACTGTATGCAAACCTTCTTACCGGGGAGTTTTTTATGAAGCACGATCTCTATAAACTTGCCGAACAATACCATCTTTCTGCCTCCGAGCAGTCGCTGTTGCAGGCCATTCTGGAAGCCGCAGACCAGAACGCCCAGTACAGCGTGCGGGAGTTTGCGGCCCGCAACTACACATCCCCTGCCGCCATCATCCGTCTGAGCAAAAAGCTGGGCTATACAGGCTATACCGATATGGTCTACCGGCTGCGGTTCCTGCTTCAAAACGAGATCAACAACCGGACCCACGCTTCCCATATCACCTCCTTCATCGGCGAGATTCCCTCCGAACAAATCGGTGCTTTTCTTGCTCTGCTCAAAAGAAACCGGCCGTCCCCCGTTCTGGTCACCGGTACCGGCTTCTGTGCACCTCTGCGGGACTTTTTTGTCCGCAAGTTGCTGGTGCTGGGCTACCATGCGATTGGGACCAACAGCTATGAGGTCTTCGAGAACAACGTCCTGCAGGCAAAACTGGTGCTGGCCATCAGCAAAAGCGGCACCACCGATACGATTGTGAAACCCGTACTGGACGCCCGCCGCCACGGCATGGACGTCGTGGCCTTCACCGGCGGGCATCACTCCCCCATCGCGGAAAACGCCGATCCGGCCTTTTTGCTGCTGGACGACAAGATTCTGGATGACCGGAACCTGACGGCCAATTATTTTTATGCCCGGGTTTTGATTCTGTTTGAGTATCTGATGGATCTGAGTCTGGATTCCCACGAGGAAAATCCAGAACCGGCCCTTTCGCCCGGCAACAATCCGTAACAGATCCCACCTACTTGCGTCTGTCTGGATTTAAGTAAAACAAAAAAGAGAGGTACTTTCAATAAAGAATGTACATCTCTTTTTTCTGCCACCGACGCGTATTCGCGCCTACCGCTGCGTACCGCTTCCCTTGTCCGCCGCAAAAGACACGATCGCATCCACATTGTCCACAATAAAACGCTGGGCAGCCTCGCTGTACAGGACCACCTGATAGGGGCCATATTGTCCCACCCGGCTATCCTACCGTGATCCCCAGCTTTTCCCCGCTGTCGGTGGGACGGCGACGCTGGCCGCCCGCCGCATTTTCCACCCGCTTGAGCATTCCCACTTCCACCAACCAATCGGTGAGCTGGCGATAGCTGATCTTCTTGCAGTCCTGCGTATCGACAGCGTCGTTCATCCGCCGGGCCAGCTCGCTGGCGGGTATGGGCTGGGAGGAAAATTCCACCCGCTCCCGTTCCTCCAGGCTCAACCGGAACGCCTGCTTCTTGCCGTTTTTCTTGGCCGTTGTTCCTTGGATCTGCTCCTGCAGAAACGCTGACGCCAAAAACAAGCTCCGTGACACCCGCACATCGTTGACAATATCCTCCTCCGGCAAAGGCTGTCCGGTAAAAGGGTTCAGTCCTTCCGCCAGGCTATCAATACACCGTTTGACCTTGCGAAGTTTTTCCACGTCTGCCATGAGGGGTGCCTCCTCGTTTTTCTTTTACTTACAGTATAAACGTGCCGGTCCTTCGTTGCAACGTCCAAATGCTGTTTTTTCCTTGCGAACAAACTCAAATTCTTGTATAATCCCATGAGCCGCAACGACTTCCGTATTGCCTGCCACATCGGCACCCGTACTTCCCTGTATCTGCTCCAGAGCGGGCTGGTACCCTGCATCCACACCGGCAAGCGCACCCGCTGTTACAAGATCGCCAAGGCGGACGTGGCCGCCTATCTGCGCCGCCGTATGACCGAACCGGAGCATTACGCTCCTCCCAGCGGGTGGTATAAGAACTATCCCCAGCGCAAGCCGCCCGCTGTATCCCTGACCCGTACCCTCGACTATGAGATCATCAGCCGCCTGCTCCTCCGCCGCCATCTGGAACACCAGCTGGCCGACGCGCCCGACGTACTGACCGTAGAGCAGATCGCCCGCTTCACCGGCTACACGCCCCACACCGTTTCCCGCTGGTGTACCGAGGGCCGCCTGCGCACCATCCAGCGCCGCCCACGGTTTATAGTGCCGAAAATCTGGTTGCTGGATTACCTGGTATCGGATGATTATAACAGGATCACACGGAAGAGTGGGACTCACTACGCTATGATTGCCGCAGTGGCACCAAAGCCCAGAAAGCCACGGAAAAAACCTTGATTTGCACTTTGGGGAACTGCCTCTTTCCCGCCTGATTCTGTGTATCGCCTGCCGACGGACTTCGCGCCGGTCTTGGGGCAAAACGCTGTGTGCCTTTTATCTTATAGCTTTTGATAGTTGTACAATCTTCTCGGCCATGGTTTGTTGTCTTCTTTCTCTTCTTTCGAATGGTTAGTGTCATAACTTCATTCTACCAGAGATTTGCAAGGTAGTGTCAACATTCTTTCGCAAATTTAGTTTGCAGTCTCTGGAATAAATGAAGTTAGCCAGCAATAGAGGCATCCTCAAGGGCCGCCTCCAAGTGCTTCATGTTCATGTACTTTTTGTTGCCCCACTGGGTACCGGCCACATGGCGCAGTCGGGCACAGACCAACATGAGAGCGGAATTGCCGTCCGGGAAACTACCAACCACACGGGTGCGGCGGCGAATCTCCCGGTTCAGTCGTTCAATGACGTTGTTGGTGCGAATACGGGTCCAGTGTTCGCTGGGGAAATCGCAGTAGGTTAGCGTTTCTTCAATGCCGTCCTCCACCTTCTTGGCCGCTTCTTTCAGCTTCATGGAGCGCAGTTCTTCTACCACAGCTCTGGCTTTATCTCGAGCAGCTTTTTTACTTTCCTGGGCGTGGATCGCTTTGAGCATCTTGGCCACTAGCTTTGCCTTGGAACGCGGTGTAACAGCAAACACATTCCGGTAAAAGTGGACTGTACACCGTTGGTATTTGGCCTCGGGAAACACTTCACCCACGGCTTCCAACATGCCAAGGCACTTGTCACCAACCACCAATTTAACCCCATCCAGACCACGGCCGCGGAGCCACTGAAAGAAATTAACCCAACTGGCCTTGTCTTCTTTCATGCCCTCAGCTGCGCCAAGAACCTCGCGGTAGCCATCCTCGTTCACTGCAATGGCTACCAGAATGGCTACATTTTCAAACTCTCCACCCCAGTTGCGGCGCAGGTAGATTCCATCCACATAGACGTCCGGATATCGTCCGCCTTGCAGAGGGCGGTTCCGCCAATCCTCGATGTGGACATACGCTTTCTTGTTCAGCTCACTGATGGTGGATGGCGACACCTTGCTGCCCCACAGGGCCTCGGTAATATCCTCCACGCGCCGGACGGATACGCCTGCCAGATACATTTCAATGAGAGCTTCTTCCACGCTGCTTTCACG
>CASEVW010000107.1 GCA_949291395.1 uncultured Oscillospiraceae bacterium
CGCCCTGCGCACTGCCGCGGGCGCCGAGACCGGCGACGTGCTGCTGGTGGTGAGCGACGCGGACAACGTGCGCGCCTGCACCGCCCTGGGCCAGGTGCGCCTGGAAGTGGGCCGCCGCTGCGAGCTGATCGACCCGGATAAGTTCAACTTCCTGTGGGTGGTCAAGTTCCCCCTGTTCGAGTACAGCGAGGAAGAGGGCCGCTACATGGCCATGCACCATCCCTTCACCATGCCCACCGAGGACAGCCTGGACAAGGTGGAGACCGACCAGGGCAGCTGCTACGCCAACGCCTACGACATCGTGCTCAACGGCTGCGAGCTGGGCGGCGGTTCCATCCGCATCAACGACCCGGAGCTGCAGGACCGGATGTTCAAGGCCCTGGGCTTTACCGAGGAGAAGGCCCGGGAGAGCTTCGGCTTCCTGATGGACGCCTACAAGTACGGCGCGCCTCCCCACGGCGGAATGGCCTACGGCCTGGACCGCATGGTGATGCTGATGCTGAAGAAGGATTCCATCCGGGACGTGATCGCCTTCCCCAAGGTGCAGAACGCCAGCGAGCTGATGAGCGGCGCGCCGGAAGTGGTGGAAGACAGCCAGCTGCGTGAGCTGAACATCGCCACCGTGCACAGCGCCGAATAAGCGAAGATCCAATAAAATTGCCGCTGCTTTTTGACAGGCAGCGGCAATTTCTGTTGCGGGAAAAACGAGCGAGGAGGTGGGCACATGCCTGAAAAAAAGCGGGGCGTCAGCCGGGACGCCATCAAATACTGGGCCATGGCGGCCATGTTCTGCAACCATTTTGCCCATGTGCTGCTCACCCCGTCGAGCCCCTGGTTCGAGCCGCTGGTGGACGTGGGCTATTTCACTGCCGTTACCATGTGCTATTTCCTCACCGAGGGCTACCGCTACACCCGCAGCCGCAGGCGATATGCGCTGCGCTTGCTTGTTTTCGGCCTGGTCTCCCAGCTGCCCTACACCCTGGCGCTGGGCGTTTTGCAGCTGAACATGATGTTCACCCTGCTGCTCTGCTTCGGCATCCTGTGGGTACTGGACACCCAGCCGCCGGGGCTGTTTCAGGCGGTGACGGTGGCGGCCCTGGTGCTGGCCAGCCTGTACACCGACTGGGCGCTGCTGGCCCCGGTCTTTACCATCCTGTTTGCCCAAAGCGGCCGGGACACAGAAAAGCTGGCCGCCAGCTTTGGGGCGGCGGCGCTGCTGTTTTTCGGGGTGAACCTGCTTTCCTACCTGGGCGGGCCCTACACGCTGCCCCAGGCGCTGCTCCATGCAGGTGGCACCGGCCTGGGCATTTTGGCCTCCGGGGCGGTGATCCTGTTTTGCTACAACGGCCAGCGGGCAAAGCGGGGCCGGGCGTTTTCCAAATGGTTTTTCTATCTGTTCTATCCGGCCCACCTGCTGGCCCTCTGGCTGGTGAAGATGGCGCTGGCGCAATAATAATATAATAAAAAGGACCCCCGGCCGGGGGTCCTTTTTGTATGCCACAAATAATTTAGCCGTTGCCCAGGGGCTTGATGTCCTCGTTGTCGGCAAAGGCCGCGGCGGCGAAGCCCTGGCTCTCCAGGGTGCCGAACTGCTTGCCCAGCTTTTTGGCCTGGGGCAGCACGGTCACGGTGTACTGCTCCCGCAGGCGGGCCGCCTTGCGCAGCACCTGGCCAAAGTCCGCCTCGGGCAGGTAGAGCAGCGCCAGCTTGGGCTTTTCGGCGGGGATCTGGAAGCCCTGCTCGGCCAGGATGCCGCAGATGCGCTCAAAGCCGATGGAGAAGCCCACGGCGGGCACCTGCTGGCCGGTGAACTTGCCGATCATGTTGTCGTACCGGCCGCCGCCGGCCACCGCGCCGCTGAAGGCCGGGCAGGTCACCTCGAACACCATGCCGGTGTAGTAGCCCTGGCCCCGCACCAGGCTGGGGCAGTAGGCGATCTTGTAAGCGCCGTCCGCCAGGCTCTCCACGGTGGAGATGACCTTTTGCAGCGTCTCGCCCAGGCTCTTGTCCTCACACAGGGCGCTGATGGTCGCAAGGCTGAACTCGCCCTTGGCCAGAAAATCCGTCAGGGCGGCCACCGCCTGGGCGGGGCATTCTTTCTCGGTCAGCTCCTTGGCAACGCCCTCGGGGCCGATCTTATCCAGCTTGTCGAAGGTGATGCAGACGCTGTCCAGGCTGTCCGGCGCAAAGCCCATGCTGGTGAGCATCCCCCGCAGGATGCGCCGGTCGTTGATGTTCACGGTGAAATCGGAAAAGCCGATGTGCAGCAGCGCCCGGGCGGTCACGTCGATCAGCTCGATCTCGGCGTTGCAGGAAGCGTCGCCCAGGATGTCGATGTCGCACTGCACGAACTCCCGCATCCGGCCCTTCTGGGGGCGCTCGGCCCGGAACACCCGGTCGGTCTGGATGACCTTGCAGGGGGTGGGCAGCTTGTCCCGGTTGGCGGCGTAGTAGCGGGAGAGGGGCAGGGTCAGGTCGTACCGCAGGCCCATGTCCGAAAGGTCCTTTTCACTGCCGGAGGCGATGGCGCTGGCCAGCTTGTCGCCCCGCTTGAGCACCTTGAAGATCAGGTTCAGGTTGTCGCCGCCCTCGCTCTTGTCCAGATTCTCCATATCCTCCAGCATGGGGGTGGAGATGCGCTCGAAGCCGCTGGCCCGGTAGGTCTCCAAAATGCGGCCCTGCACATAGTCCCGCAGCTTCTGTTCGGCGGGCAGGTAATCCCGCATGCCCTTCAACGGATTGCTTTTCATACTGTTCCTCCCGTGGATCTATTGTAAATGAGTAAAGTTTTTGTGTACCAATAATGATAGCCCGCCCCGGCGGTATTTGTCAACCAAAAGAGGGCATACTAGCCACAAAACCACAAAAGGAGAGACGCAAGTGGAGCGGTTTTTGCAAAAGAACAAGTGGACCATCCTGGCGGCGGGGGCGGCGATCCAGATCCTCACCGGCATCCCCTCGGCCTGGGGCGTGTTCCAGGGGCCGGTGCGGCAGGAATACGGCTTTGACGAAAACGCCGCCAGCTTCGTGCTCAGCTGTATCGTGGGGGCCTTCGGGCTGGGGTGCGTCATCGGCGGTTATTTGCAGGATAAATTCGGCCCCCGCCCGGCGGGCCTTGCCGGCACGGCCCTGCTGGCGGCGGGCTTTTTCGCGGCGGGCTTTCTGCCGGGGCAGGCCGCCTGGCTGTTTTACCTGGCCTTCAGCGTGCCGGTGGGGCTGGGCAGCGCCTTTTTGTACCCGGCGGTGATGAGCTGCGCCCAAAAATGGTATGCGGACAAAAAAGGCGTGGCCACCGGCGTCATCGGGGCGGCGGTGGGAGTTTCCGGCGCGGCGCTCACCTTTTTGGTGCGGTGGCTCAGCGGGCGCTGGGGCATCCGGGCCTGCTTTTGGGCCCTGGGGGGCCTTCTGCTGGTGGTGTGCGGCATTGGCAGCATCCTGCTGAAAGACCCCGCCGCCCCGGCCCAGAAAAAGCAGGCCGCCCAGAACGCCCCCAAAAAGGACTATACCGTGAAGCAGATGCTCCACACCCGGCAATACTGGCTGGTGACGGCCTCGGTGGCCCTGGCTGCTCCCACGGTGCTGCTGTTCAGCCCGATCATCCTGCGGCTGGCCCAGGACCGGGGCCTCACCGAGCAGGCCGCCCGCTGGGCCATTATCATCGGCTCCGCCGGTTC
>CASEVW010000108.1 GCA_949291395.1 uncultured Oscillospiraceae bacterium
AATGCAAGGAAGAGCGACGAGTGGGCTGCGGGCGCGTCAAGCATGCGCCCGCTCTGCTTGACGCAGACCGCCCAGGCCGGTCACAGAGCCCACTGGGCTCTGCACGGCTTCGCCGCCCCGGCACCCTTGGTGGTTAGCTAGGAGCTCTGACGCTGTCAGTTACACAAAATCGTCAGTCCGCAGGCAAAGCTTCCTTGCCCGGCCTCGGCTTTATCCAGGCGCTTTCCCTGTCTCTTAGTGTAAAGCGCGCAACGCGTTTTGTAAAGCCTTATTCGGCGGCTGCCAGCATATTGTCGAACATCACGTAGTCAGACACCGGCACCTCCGCCTCGATCTGACCGTTCTTCAAAAAGTCCTCCTGCTGCACCTTGTACATCTGCTCCATGCTGCCGTCGTTGATAGAGTCGATCAGCTCCTGGCTGGTCTGCCAGTCGGCATCGCCCCGCTGCTGGTAGCAGCTGTCGTAATCGGTCTTGGTCTGGTCGGCCACCCACTGGGCGATCTGCTCGTAGTTGGCTTCGTCGGCGCGGAAGTCCTTCGCCTTCATCAGGGCCTTGGTGAAGGCCAGCACGATGTCGGGGTTCTCTTCGGCGTACTCGGGGGTCACGATCCAGCTGGAAACAGCGGCGGACTGATCGCTGAACATCAGGTTATCCGCCAGCACCAGGTAGTTGTCACCCAGCTGCTCCTGCATGGTGAAGGTCATGGGGCTCCAGGCGGCGCAGGCGTCCAGGCTGCCGCTGAGCATGGCGGTCACCAGGGCGGAGGGATCCATCTCCTGGGCGTTGATGTCGTCCATGGTCATGTTATGGGCTTCCAGGGCGTATTTCAGGATCTGCTCGCTGGTGGTGCCGGAGGAGTAACCAACGGTCTTGCCCTTCAGGTCTTCGATGCTCTCGATGCCCTTGGACTTATCGGTCACAACGGCGTCCGCATTGCCCACGTGGGCCATGCAGAAGATCTTGGCCTCGCCCTGAATGGCCAGCTTGTGGGCACCGGAGCCGATGTAGCCCACCTGCACGCTGCCGGATTCCATGGCGGCGATGATGGTGGGGCCGTCGGCAAACTCCATCAGTTCCACTTCCAGGCCCTGCTCTTCAAAGTAGCCGTTGTGGATGCCGGCCTCTACCTCGGCCAGGCTGCCATAGTTGGGCATGTAGGCCACAGTCACCTTGGTCAGCTCGCCGTCAGAGGCGGGGGTGCTGGCCGCGGTGGAAGTGGAGGCGGAAGCGGGGGTGCTGCCGCCGCTGGCGGCGCCAGTGCTGGAGGCCGGCGGGGTGCTGGTGGTGCCGCCACAGGCTGCCAGGCTGAACGCCATGCAGCCAGCAAGCAGTAAAGACATCATTTTCTTCATGGTTTTTTCCTCCTGTTTCAATGAGTCGTTTATTTGCTCGGGCGCAATTTGTGCCGATGCCGCGCCCGAAAACGGAACTTATTTGCGCACTTCCAGGTATTCCTGATAGACCTGGCTCCAGATGTGGTTTTTCAGCTCCAGAAAATGGGGGCTCATCTTGGTCTCCTGGGTGCGGGGATAGGGGATGTCGATGTCCACGATCTCTTTGATGCGGCCGGGGCGGGCGCTCATGATGACCACCCGCTGGCCCAGGATGATGGCCTCTTCCACGTCATGGGTGATGAAGAAGCAGGTCTTTTTCTCCTTTTCCCAGGTCTCCAGCAGCTCGGTCTGCAGCTGGGTGCGGGTCTGGGCGTCCAGGGCGCCGAAGGGTTCGTCCATCAGCAGCACCTCGGGGTTCGCGGCGTAGGCGCGGGCGATGGCCACACGCTGCTTCATGCCGCCGGACAGTTCCTTGGGATAATGGTCAGCGAACTTTTCCAGGTCCACCATCTTTAAGTATTTCTGGATCTCGGCCTCCGCAGCTTCGCCCTTTACGCCCCGCATATCCAGGGCGAACTTGATGTTCTTTTTCACCGTGAGCCAGGGGAACAGCGCGTACTGCTGGAACACGACGCCCCGGTCGGTGCCGGTGCCGTGCACCTCTTTGCCGTTGCAGATCACCCGGCCGCTGGTGGGCTCCAGTAGGCCGGCAATGATGTTCAAAAGGGTGGATTTACCGCAGCCGGAAGGGCCGACCACCGTGACGAATTCGTTTTCATGGATATCCAGGTCCACGCCGTTGAGAGCGACCATCTCGCCGTTGCGTCCATTGAATTTTTGGACCACGTGCTCGATCTTGACCTTTATATCTCTCTCTTTTCCTGCCATGACGTCAGCTTCCTTTCCAAAGTTTTGATGACCGTTTCAATGATCATGCCGATGATGCCGATGATGATGATGTACAGCAA
This sequence comes from uncultured Oscillospiraceae bacterium, assembly GCA_949291395.1. Classification (GTDB taxonomy): domain Bacteria; phylum Bacillota; class Clostridia; order Oscillospirales; family Ruminococcaceae; genus Allofournierella. Next base: position 2,305 of record CASEVW010000108.1, read on the forward strand.
CATGGGAGCTGCTTCAAAGTTATTGTTCAGGGTGCGGATGCGCATGCCCAGACCGGCAGAAGCGCCGGTGGATTCCGCCGCGATGATGGTGGTGAGCGCAACGCCGGCACCCAGGCGGACGGCGGTGAGGATGAAGGGCAGGGTGGCCGGGGCGATGACCCGGATGAAGATGTCCTTGTCGCTGGCGCCCAGGATGCGGGCCGCCTTGATGAGGGTCTCATCCACGTTGACGACGCCCTGGTAGATGGTGATGCACATGATCAGGAAGGTGGCGAGGGTGATCACGATGATCTGGGGCTTGCGGCCGACGCCGGCGCTGATGACCACCAGAGGCACGTAGGCCAGGGGCGGGATGTTCCGCACGAACTGGATCCAGGGCTCCAGGATGTTGCGCACCGGTTTGTACCAAGCCATCAGGAAGGCCACCGGCAGAGCGATCACAAAGCCCAGCCCGTAGCCCGCAAATACCGAGATCATGCTGCTGGCGATGTCGGTGAACAGGCATCCCCGGTCGATCATCACCTGGATCTGCTGCAAGGTGACCACCACGTTGGGGAAACTGCGTGCCGTGGAGGGAATGATGGACAGGATGTACCATAGGACCATGGCCGCCGCAAAGGAGATAAACAGCCATAGCCGGCTCATCCACTTGCTGTCCGACTGTAATTTGCTTTTTTTCATTGCGGATAAACTCCTTTTCTAAGATCCTGGTCTGCCCTGCCGCGCTGGCGCGCCCGGCAATGGGCAATGGGGCGTTCTCTTTACTTTTATTGTAGAGGCCAGCCGGTTTTGAAACAAGTATGAAATTCTTTGCTACCTTTTTTCTGGTTTTCTTCTCTTTTCGGCTCGTTTTTTTGATATTTCCTACAAAAACGCCCACCTGCTTTTGCGCAAGGTGGGCGTTTGGTTCGTCATTCTTTCGTAAGTTTTGGACTTTAGGGAGCCGCCGGGTCTAAAACAAGTCTTTGGGCAGGCGGATGTCGGTCTTCGGCACCTTGTCCCAGTGGAACACCGGGATCAGCTGGGCGGGGGTGGCTTCTTCCGGCTCCTCCAGCAGGCCTGCCAGAAAGGCCAGCCGCCCGACGATCTGGGCCGGGGTGTACTTCCTTTGCAGCTGCTCCAGGCTCACATCCCCATCCCGCTTGGAAAGCCGCCGCCCGTCCGGGGCCAGCAGCAGCGGCAGGTGGTAAAAGCGGGGCGCGGGCAGATCCAGCAGCCGGTAGAGATACAGCTGGCGGGGGGTGCTTTCCAACAGGTCCGCTCCCCGCACCACCTGGGTCACCCCCATGAGGGCGTCGTCCACCACCACGGCCAGCTGGTAGGCGAACACCCCGTCCGCCCGGCGCAGCACAAAATCGCCGCAGTCGGTCTTTAAATTCTCCGCATACCGGCCCAGGTGTCCGTCGGTGAAGGCGATGGTCTCGTCTGGCACCACCAGCCGCATGGCCGGGGGCCGCTGGAGGGCCTTCTGCCGCCGCTGCTCGTGGGTGAGGCCCCGGCACAGCCCGGCGTACACCGGGGTGCCGTCCTCCCGGTGGGGGGCGCTGGCGGCGTGCAGCTGGGCCCGGCTGCAAAAGCAGGGGTACACAAGGCCCGCTTCTTCCAGCTTTTTATAATAGGAATGATAGATCTCGTCCCGCTGGCTCTGGTAATAGGGCCCGTTGGGGCCGCCGGTGCTGCCGCCCTCGTCCCAGCCTAGGCCCAGCCGGGCAAGGTCCGCTTCCAGCTGGTCCGCATAGACCCGGGGGCAGCGGGCCCGGTCCAGGTCTTCAATGCGCAGCACGATCTTTCCCCCCGCCTGCTTGGCGCTGAGCCAGGCCAGCAGGCTGCACAAAAGGTTGCCCAGGTGCATCCGGCCGGAGGGGCTGGGGGCAAAGCGTCCCGTCTCGGTCATGGCCGTTCCTCCTTTTGGGGCCGTCTGAGCCGGGCGGCCCGCTGTTTTTGCTCCGGGGTGATGCGGCGGCTCTCCCGCATTTTTTGCAGCGCCTTGTTCCAGGTGTGCCGCGGCAGATCCGCCTGTTCCATGGCCGCGAAGGTGCGGTCAAAATCCGTGGCCGCAAACACCGAGTAGCCCCAAGCCACCCCCATCCAGGTGTAAAGATCCGGCAGGCGGATCTGGCGGTATACATCCAGGCTGCGGTCCAGATCCTCCGGGCCTTTGTAATAGTCCAGCAGCATCACCGCCGCAAACCGGGCCTCAAAGGGCCGGTCTGACTTGGCACACTGTTGAATCAGGGTAAAATATTCCTCTTTGTATTTTTTCGCGCTGCGCAGGCTGGCGCAAAAACTGTCACACACCGCCCAATTGTCGATGCGGGGCACAAAATCCCGCACCAAGGCCAGGGTCTCCTCCAGCGGCAGGCGCAGCGCCCCGATGAGCATCCCCCGCAGCATGACCTCTTCAAAGCTCTCGTCCGGCGCGGCCAGCTGGGCCTGCCAATCTTCTTTCGCCAGCTGGGCGGCTTTTTTGCGCAGAAGGGGCAGCCGCACGCCCAGGTAGTTTTCCACACCCGGCATCAGTTTCTGTTGAAAAGCTTGGTAGGCCGGGTCGGCCTGGCTTTGCAGCCAGGCCCGGGTCTCGCCGGTCACAGGGCCGCCTGGTAGCAGCCGTCGCCGGTGCACTGGATGGAAGCCCCAAACCAGGCGTTGCAGGCCGCTGCCAGCCAGTCCACGTCCTTGGCGCCGGTCATCTCCACGCAGGAGTGCATGGCCAGCTGGGGCAGGCCGATGTCCGCCATGGGCACGCTCACCTGAGCGCCCAGCAGGTTGCCCAGGGTGGAGCCGCCGGGCAGGTCCGGCCGGTTGTAGTATTCCTGCACCGGCACGCCCGCCGCCTGGCACAGGCTGTGGAACAGCGCGCCGGTGACGCCGTTGGTGGTATATTTTTGGCTGGCGTTGAATTTCAGCACAACGCCCCCGTTCAGCCGCACCGGGCTGGCCGGGTCGCTCATCTCGGCAAAGTTGGGGTGGATGGCGTGGCCGTTGTCGGCGCTGAGCAGCAGGCTGCCCGCCAGGGCACGGCGGCGGTCCGCCTCGGTCTCCCCCAGCGCCTGCCCGGCCCGGGCCAGTACGTCCGGCAAAAAGCTGCCGCAGGCGCCCTGGCGGGTGCCGCTGCCCACTTCCTCGTTGTCAAACAGGCACCAGACACGGCCCTGCCGGCCCTCTTTTGCGGCCAAAAAGCCCTGTAAGGTGGCCCAGGCGCAGGCCAGGTCGTCCAGCCGGGGGCAGAGCAAAAATTCCTGCCCGCCGCCCACGGTCTGGCCCTTTTCCTTGCAGTACAGCTGGATGTCGCTGCCCAGAATGTCCTCCGGGGCGCATCCGGCGGCCTTTGCCAGCAGGGCGGCGTAGCTGTCGTTCTGGTCCGGCCCGGCGAACACGGCCTGCATATCCTTTTTCAGGTCATACTTGTGGCCCTCGTTCACGGTGCGGTCCAGATGGATGGCCAGATGGGGGATCACGGCGGCGGCCCCTTCCAGGTCTACCAGACGGCTCTCCACGCCGCTGCCGGTCTTTACCAGCACCCGGCCGGCGATACCCAGGGGCCGGTCCAGCCAGGAAGAGCGGATCATCCCGCCGTAGCCCTCGGTGTCCAGCATGGTGAAGCCCGCCTTCTGGCTGGCGCCCTTTACCTTAAAGCTGGGGCTGTCGCTGTGGGCGGCGCTCATCCGCCAGCCCTCGCCGGCGGCAGCGGGCAGCACAAAGGCGATCAGGCTGGACTGGTTGCGGGTGGTGTAATACCGCCCGCCGGGCACAAGTTCCCAAGGGTCGGTCTCCCGCAGGGGGGCAAAGCCTGCCGCCTCCAGCCGCCGGGCGCTCTCGGCCACCGCGTGGAAGGGGGTGGGGCTGTTTTCGATGTATGCAAACAGGTCTTGAATCGAGTCCATGATAAAGATCCTTTCTATATAAAACATGTTTCTTTCCTTTGATTATACGGCGGGCAGGATGGCCCCGTCAATGCGGGGGCAAGGGACCGCCTTGCTTTTCCCGCCAAAAAGCGGTATCATCAAGGCAGAAGCCAGTGATCTCGCCAATTTCAGGAGGTGTTTTGGATGAAGCTGTTCCAGGTTGCGGACGAATACTGCAAAACGTCGGACTGGAAGGTCCTTGCGCTGTTAAAATTCTGCCTGTTTTCCATCGGGCTGATGGTCGGGGCGCTGCTGCCCGCCAGATACCGCCGGCCGGCCATTGCCGGGGCGTGCGCGGTCTTTCTGGCCACCTACCTGCCCCTGATGGCAAAATTCTTCCGCCTGTGGCGGCAAAAAGACTAACAAAACGCCGGGACGAAAGCCCCGGCGTTGTCTATTTTTCGGCGCCCGTCTTTTCTTTCCAGAAGCCGCCGGCCAGCAGCTTTTCCACATCCATGCTCTGGATCCGTTCGATGAGAGCCGAGGACAAGGTCACCGTGATCACCGAGAACAAAATGCGGGAAGCCGGGATGTAACTCAGCGACAGCCCCAGCACCACCAGGTCGGTGAACAGGTAGGCCCGGGCCAGCCGCCAGCCGGTCACATGGGCGATGGTCAGGGCCAGAGCGTCGTCGCCGCTGCTGGAGCCGCCCTGCCGCACGATGATGCCCACGCCCACGCCCACGAACAGGC
>CASEVW010000109.1 GCA_949291395.1 uncultured Oscillospiraceae bacterium
CCCGGTACGAGGCCAGCGCCGGGCTGCAAGGGCGCATCGGCTGGATCGACGCGGTGAGCCACAGCTTCTGCGGCCAGTGCAACCGGGTGCGGCTGACCAGCACCGGCCAGCTGAAACCCTGCCTTTGCTACGACTGTGCCACCGACCTGCGGGTGCTGCTGCGGGGCGGGGCCAGCGACGAGGAATTGGAGCAGGCGGTGCGCCGGGCGGTGCATCAAAAGCCCAGGGCCCACTGTTTTGACCAGAAAGACCAGATCACAGAAAGCCGCCTGATGGCGCAAATTGGAGGATGACCATGGGCATTGTAAAAGCCATTTGTATTTCGGAGGTGCGGGGCGTGCAGAAGCACCCGGTGGACCAGGTGCAGCTGACCCCGGAGTGGGGCATCGTGGGGGACGCCCACGGCGGCAATTGGCACCGGCAGGTGAGCCTGCTCTCCTTTGACAAGATCGAGGCCTTCCGGGCAAAGGGGGCGCAGATCGACTTTGGCGCTTTTGGGGAAAACCTGGTGGTGGAAGGCTTTGACTTCCGGGCGCTACCGGTGGGTACCCTGCTGCGCTGCGGCCAGGTGCTGCTGGAGATGACCCAGATCGGCAAGGAGTGCCACAGCCACTGTGAGATCTACAAGGCCATGGGGGACTGCATCATGCCCCGGGAAGGGGTGTTCGCCCGGGTATTGGAGGGCGGCGCCATCCAGGTGGGGGACGAGATGCACATTGAAGCCCGCTTAGAGCCCCGGCCTTTCCAGGCGGCGGTGATCACCCTGTCCGACAAGGGGGCACAGGGCCAGCGGGAGGACAAGAGCGGCCCGGCCATCGTGCGGCGGCTGGAAGCGGCGGGCTATCAGGTGGTGGAAACGCTGCTGCTGGCGGACGAGCAGGCGGTGTTGCAGCGCCAGCTGACCCGCCTGTGCGACCAGCGCCAGCTGGACCTGATCCTCACCACCGGCGGCACCGGCTTTTCGCCCCGTGACGTGACCCCGGAGGCCACGCTGGCGGTGGCCCAGCGGGTGGCGCCGGGCATTGCCGAGGCCATCCGGGCGGCCAGCATGCGCATCACCCCCCGGGCGATGCTGAGCCGGGGCGTGTCAGTGATCCGGGGCAAGACCCTGATCGTCAACCTGCCCGGCAGCCCCAAGGCAGTGGAGGAGAGCATGGACGTATTTTTGGACGTCATCCCCCACGGCCTGACCCTGCTGCGGGGCCAGGGCGGCGAGTGCGCCCGGTAAAATAAGAGAACAAAAGCGAGGGCATACACCCAGGCGGTGTATGCCCTCGCTTTTTTGCTGGATCAAAACCAGTTGGCTTTTTCGTCCCGAAATTGGGGAACAGAAGAATACTCCTTGGTCACTTTATCAAAGTTCCGATCTTTTTGTCAGCTCTCCATTGAGGGGGAGCGCCGTCATCACCCCAATATTCATCAATGGAACAAATTTTATCCTCTTTGATGTGGAGAAAGGAGGTGACGTGGCAAGAGAACGGCTCGTCCAGAGAAAAAACGTGCACGACAGCAATGAGAAGATCGCCAGCCCGTTCCACCCGCTGGATCTCCCCATCCCACCGGCCCGGATATTCGCAGTTGGCCCGGATAAATTCCTCTACAGTAAAGTGTTCGTTGGTGTTATGCCAGTTCACATAGGCCTGCGGGTGAAAAAAGTCCCTCATGCGTTCTGCGTTTTGACACAGCGTGGCCTCCCAATATTTTTGTATGTCCATCTTCCATGTCTCCTTGCAAAGTTTGGAGTTGCTCCAATGGCGGTCACGGCTGCTCTTTGTCTTTGAAGTATTCTTTCAATGCGTCTTTGACGGCCCATTTTACGATCCAGTACAGGCATAGCACCAGCAGAAGAACCCCGATAAAGGCAAACCCCAGCCATTCCATCTTTCATTCTCCTTTCATTCTGCAAATCAAGGGACATCAGCTTTTGTGGATGTACATCCTTGTCAAATTGTCCGTGCCCTCTTCCCGTACCATGCACAAAAATTCCCAGCCGTAGCGCTCGTAAAAAGCGGTGTGGTCGGTGACCAGATACAGCGTGTCGATGCCCATCTGCTTCATGTCGGCGCAGACGGTGCGCAGCAATGCGCCGGCGATGCCTTGGCAGCGCCTATCCGGCTCGGTGTAGACGGCGCACACATTGGGGGCAAGGTCCTTCCGTTCGTGGAAGTCGTTTTCGATCACACCCAGCCCGCCCACGATGCGGTCGCCCTCCATGGCCAGATACCACTGGGGCACCGGGCTTTTCTGTGTAAGGCTCTCTTCGATGCTTTGGGCATACTCCTCCACCGGGATGCCCCATTTTTCGCTGAACCACTGAGCGGCCCGGTCTTTCAGTTCCGGCCGCCGGGTCAGCCGGACGATCTGATGCTCCATCTGTCTCATTCCTTTGTCGAATTTTCGTCCCCGGCACCTGGTCCCATTTCCTAAAACAAAAAGCAGCGGCAGAATTTCTGCCGCTGCTTTGCTGTGTTGCTAAGGGGATGTTAGAGCGCGGCAGGCATTACAGGTCGGGGTGGTATTCCTTGCAGGTGCACTTTTTCCATTTCAGGCCGCTGCCGCAGGGGCAGGGGTCGTTGCGGCCGATCTTGACCACCTTCACCGGGCCGGAAGCGCCGGTGCTCTTCACGTTCTTGCCAGGAGTGGCAGCCTCGCCGGTGGGCTTGGCCACCTGGGTGCGCTCCACAACGGGGGCCTGCTGCTGGGGCTGAACTTTCAGCTCGATGGTCAGCAGCATGCGCACGGTGTCCTCTTTGATGCTGTCCACCATGGCGTCGAACATCTCGAAGCCCTCCATACGGTATTCCACAACGGGGTCCCGCTGGCCGTAGCTGCGCAGATAGATGCCCTGGCGCAGCTGGTCCATGGCGTCGATGTGGTCCATCCACTTGGTGTCCACGTTGCGCAGCAGGCACATCCGCTCCAGCTCGCGCATGATGGGGGAACCGTACTTCTGCTCCTTGGCGTCCAGGATGCGCTCGCCCCGCTTCAGCAGGGTGTCTGCAATGTCGTCCTTGGAAAGGCTCTTCAGCTGCTCCGGCTCGTAGTGGAAGTCGGTGGGCAGGGTCAGCCAGCCCTGGTAATGGCGGCGCAGGGCGGCCAGATCCCAGGCATCGGCGCTGTCGCCGGCGCAGAAGCTCTGCACGCTGGCGTTCACGTTGTCCTTCAGCATGGTGCGCAGGGTAGTCTTCAGGTCCTCGCCATCCAGTACCTGGCGGCGCTGGCCGTAGATGATCTCACGCTGCTTGTTCATCACATCGTCGAACTGCAGCACGTTTTTACGGATGCTGAAGTTCTGGGCTTCCAGCTTTTTCTGGGCGCTCTCGATGGTGTTGGTGATCATCTTGTTCTCGATGGGGGTGTCGTCGTCCAGGCCCAGGCTGTCCATCAGGTTCTGCACCCGCTCGCCGCCGAACAGACGCATCAGGTCGTCTTCCAGGCTGAGGAAGAAGCGGGAAGCGCCGGGATCGCCCTGACGGCCGGAACGGCCCCGCAGCTGGTTGTCGATGCGGCGGCTCTCGTGGCGCTCGGTGCCGATGATGTACAGGCCGCCGGCGGCGCGCACCTCTTCGGCTTCCTTGGCGATGGAGTTCTTGTGGGCGTCCAGCAGCTCGCCAAAGCGGGCCCGGGCAGCCAGGATATCCGGATCGCTGGTCTCGCCGTGGCCGTCCGCCTCGGCGATGTGCTCCTCGGCAAAGCCTTCCTTGCGCATCTGGGTCTTGGCCATGTACTCGGCGTTGCCGCCCAGCATGATGTCGGTACCACGGCCGGCCATGTTGGTGGCGATGGTCACAGCGCCCTTTTTACCGGCCTGGGCCACGATCTCGGCTTCTTTTTCGTGGTTCTTGGCGTTCAGCACGTTGTGCTTGATGCCCTGGCGGCTGAGCAGCTTGCTCAAAGTCTCGCTCTTTTCAATGCTCACGGTACCCACCAGGACCGGCTGGCCCTTGGTGTGGCACTCGGCCACCTGCTTGACCACGGCGTCGTACTTGCCCTTTACGGTCTTGTACACGCTGTCCGGCTCGTCCACACGCTGGCGGGGCTTGTTGGTGGGCACGGTGACGATCTGCAGGCCGTAGATCTCGATGAACTCGTCCGCCTCGGTCTTGGCGGTACCGGTCATGCCGGCCAGCTTGTCGTACATGCGGAAGTAGTTCTGGAAGGTGATGGTGGCCAGGGTCTTGCTCTCGGCGGCAACCTTCACGCCTTCCTTGGCCTCGATGGCCTGGTGCCGGCCTTCGTTGTAGCGGCGGCCGATCATCAAACGGCCGGTGAACTCGTCCACGATGATGACCTCGCCGTCCCGCACCACATAGTCGATGTCACGGCGCATCACGCCGCGGGCCTTGATGGCCTGGTTGATGTGGTGGGACAGGGTCATGTTGGCGGCGTCGGACAGGTTCTCCACATGGAAGTAGGCCTCGGCCTTCTCCACGCCCTTCTGGGTCAGGGTGGCGGTCTTGTGCTTTTCGTCCACCACATAGTCGCCGTCCACCTGGGCGTCCTGGTCCTCTTTCTCGTCCAGCTCCACGATCTTGCTCATCTTCAGGGTCTTGGCGAAAGCGTCCGCCTGCTGGTACAGGCTGCTGGAATCGTCGCCCTTGCCGCTGATGATCAGGGGAGTACGGGCCTCGTCGATGAGGATGGAGTCCACCTCGTCCACGATGGCGAAGTAGTGGCCTCGCTGCACCATGTTCTCCTTGTAGACCACCATGTTGTCACGCAGGTAGTCAAAGCCGAACTCGTTGTTGGTGCCGTAGGTGATGTCCGCATTGTAGGCGGCGTGGCGCTGCTCGTTGGTGATGCCCTGCACGATCAGGCCCACCTTCAGGCCCAGCCAGCGGTACAGCTTGCCCATCCACTCGGAGTCACGGCGGGCCAGGTAGTCGTTAACGGTGACCACGTGCACGCCTTTGCCGGTGAGGGCGTTCAGGTACACAGGCAGGGTGGCCACCAGGGTCTTGCCTTCACCGGTCTGCATCTCGGCGATGCAGGCGCGGTGAAGCACGATGCCGCCGATGATCTGCACCGGGAAGTGCTTCATGCCCAGCACACGCCAGCTGGCCTCACGGCAGACAGCAAAGGCTTCCGGCAGGATGTCGTCCAGCGTTTCGCCGCTTGCCAGACGCTCTTTCAGGGCAGGGGTCATGGCCTGCAGCTCGGCGTCGGACTTTGCGGCCATCTCCGGCTCCAGAGCGATGACCTTGTCCGCAATGGGACGGATCTTTTTCAGCTCCTTGTCGGAGAAAGAGCCGAACAGTTTTTCTAAAAATGCCAATTCGATCACTCACATTCTTCCAGTTATGATTTGAAAAGCAGCAGCTTTGGTGCGAATGGGGGCGAAAGGCCTCACAAACGGGCCTTCAGCCCAGCGTTTGGGTATAGAATTGCCCATACTACGCTATTCTAATATAATACATCATCTGTATAGGTGCTGTCAAAGCAGAGTGAGGGGATTTTGTTAATTTTTTTCACACCGGTTGATTTTTCTGCATAATATGGCTATACTAATTACAGTACATAGTTTTTAAAACTACATAAGATAGAGGAGGGGGATACTTCATGAGTCGTTATTTTGCAAAAGGGCGGGAGCCCGTGAGCAGCTATACCCATTTTTGGGGTGCGGTGGGGGGCGCCGTGGCCACCCTGCTGCTGGTGGGGCGCAGCCTTTGGGATGGTTCCGCCGGTCTGGTGGTGCTGGGGGTAGCCCTGTTCGGGCTTTCCATGGTAGCGCTGTACTCCGCCAGCAGCATCTACCATTACGCGCTGTGCGCCGCCGGGCCGCTTCGCCGTCTGCGCAAGCTGGACCACGCCATGATCTATGTGCTCATTGCAGGCAGCTATACCCCGTTCTGTGTGGCCTATATGGAGCCGGGCAAGCGGGAGCTGTTCCTGGGCTGCCTGTGGGTGGCGGCGGTGCTGGGCATCCTGTTCAAGCTGATCTGGCTGGACGCGCCCCGCTGGATCGGCACTTTGCTGTATCTGGCCATGGGCTGGTCCATCCTCATCGACCTGCCCGCCTTTGCCAGCATGCCCCCGGCCTGCCTGGCCCTGGTGGCCGCCGGCGGGGTGAGCTACTCGGTGGGCGCGGTGATCTACATCGCAAAGCACCCCAACCTGAGCGAGCGCTGGGGCTTCCACGAGCTGTTCCACCTGTTCATCCTGGCAGGCAGCCTGTTCCACTTTTTGGCGGTGTTCCTGTTCGTGGCATAAAACAAAGGCAAAGCAAGGGGCTGTTGCAAAATGGAAATTGCGCAACAGCTCCTTTTTGAGTAAGAAAATGTCTGCGAAATGGCTAGGAAGACGGATTTTGAGGAAAATCCGGCAGGAAAACCTGCAGACAGGTATAGCAAAGCTGGGCTACTCC
>CASEVW010000110.1 GCA_949291395.1 uncultured Oscillospiraceae bacterium
CCGCTGCAGGATGTCGTTTCCGCTGGGGGTGGCCCGGTCCACCCGGGCGTTGGAGCCTTCCAGCGTGCCGCTGCCCCGGGCGTCCGCCAGAGTGCGCCAGCCTTTGGCGTACCAGCTTTTCAGGATACCGTTGATGTATTTGGGGTCCTTGCTGCCGTTGCCGTGCAGCACCGCTTCCTCCACCATGGCGTCCGAGAAGCCGTACTCCTCGTACCAGCGGCGGATGCACCGCTTGTCCGCCATGGTCAGACCGTCGGCGGGCAGGCCCAGAATGGCGGCGGCCTTTGCCTCCCGCTGGGCCCGCTCTTTCAAGCGCAGTAGGTAATCCTCGGCCTCCTGGCCGGTGGTCACGCCCTCCTGGCTCCACCGGTCCAGCTCCCGTTCCAGCTGGCCCACCGTGTGGCGGCCCTGGCTGGCGATGTGCGCCGCACACAAAAGGATCACGTCCACCGGGATGCTGTCGTTCACATACAGCGAGACCAGCCGCTGGATGTCCTTTTGGCCCAGCGACTGGCCCAGATAGGCCTGGGCTTCGGTGGCAAGGGTGCTCACCATGGGGTCCCGCAGGGCGGCCATCCGCAGTTCCTCGGCGGTCAGGGGCGGCTGCTTTTGGGGCGCGGGGGCGGCGGGCACGGCGCCCCGGTCCAGCTCCAGCAGGCCCACGCCGTGCCAAAAATCCAAAGCTTTCTGGGCGGCCTGCACGTTCTTTAAGGCCAGCGCGTGGGCGATGTCCTTGGGGTCGGTGCTGTGGGTGGCAAGGATATACAAAGCTACCCGCATATGGTCGCCGGTGGCACGGGTCAGGTTGGTAAAGATCAGCTGGGGAACGGCGATGGAATCGCCGGTCAGGCTGGACAAACGGTAGGTCATAATAAAAAAGGCTCCTTTGCAGAAAAAAGCGCTCCGAAAAGCGGAAAAACGGGCCCGAACACCGACCCGGTGACGAACCCATAAAATCACACCATAAAGGATACCACAAAAAACATCTTCTGGCTAGATTTTTGTGAAAAATCGGCAGAATATACGGCGCTGTATTTGACAAATCCTGCCGCAGCGTGTACAGTTATTTATTAGTACCAAGCATTTTTGCGGCCGGCTTTTCCGGGAGGAAAAAGCCGCAGGCAAAACACTGCAACCGATGTTCCGTATTGGAGGATACGCCCGATGAAGATCGCTATCGTGACCGACAGCAACAGCGGCATTTTTGAAAGCGAAGCCAAAAAACTGGGGGTCTACACCCTGCCCATGCCCTTTACCGTGGACGGCGTGTGTATGTACGAAGGGGTGGACCTGACCCAGGAAGAATTTTTTAAAAAACAGCAGGCCGGGGTGGAGATCACCAGCAGCCAGCCCAGCCCGGCGGACGTGGTGGATCTGTGGGATCGGCTGCTCACAGAGTACGATTCGCTGGTGTACATCCCCATGACCAGCGGCCTGAGCGGCTCGATGGCCACCGCCGCCATGCTGGCCCAGGAATATGACGGCCGGGTACAGGTGGTGGACAACAAGCGCATCTCGCTGCCCCAGCGCCAGTCGGTGCTGGACGCAAAGCTGCTGGCCAAAAAGGGCTTGAATGCTGTGCAGATCAAGCAGCGGCTGGAAGAGACCGGCAGCAACTACCGCATCTACCTGAGCGTGGACACCCTGAAATACTTAAAAAAGGGCGGCCGGATCACCCCGGCGGCGGCCGCCATCGGCACCGTGCTGAACATCAAGCCGGTGCTGCAGGTGATGGACACCGGCATCGATGCCTTTGCCAAGGTGCGGGGCCTGCACCAGGCCCGGGAAAAGATGATCGATTCCCTCTGCCAGGACCTGCTGGGCGAGTTCGACGGGATGCCCATGCATGTGGGCGTTGCCTATTCCGGCGACCCGGAGAACGGCAAAAAGTGGCAGAAGTACGTGCAGGAGCGCTTCCCCAAATGCAAGGTGCAAAGCGCCCCCTTGAGTCTGAGCGTGGCCTGCCATACCGGCCCCGGGGCCATTGGCATCGGGTGCTTCTGGTACGAGGAGTAAATATGACAAAAGCGGCTTTCCCGTGTGTTTTCGGGAAAGCCGCTTTTTACTTGCGTTTTTATATGATCTGTTCCAGGATGTGGGCGCCGGAAATGGCTTCCCGCCGCAGCAGGCCGTCCACCGCATTCCGGGCGGCGGGAGCGTCCCGCCAGGCAAGGCCGCACCCGGCCTTGATGCTGGGGGGCACCGGGATCAGCCGCCCGCCAAGGCCCGCCGCCAGGGCGGCCGCCTCAAAGGCCAGGGCGGCGGCGGTGGTGTCGAACACCACCACAAGCTGCAATTCCTTGGGTCTCATGCTTCCTCCTGTGCGAGGGTGCGCATCGCCTGGATGGCGGCGTCCACCTCGTCTTCGGTGTTGAAATAGCCAAAGCTGAACCGCACCGCGCCCTGTTCCTCAGTGCCCAGGGCCTGGTGCGCCAGGGGGGCGCAGTGGGCGCCGGGCCGGGTCAGGATTCCGAAGCGCTGGGCCAGCTCGTCGCTGACGGCGGCGGAATCCCAATCGCCCAGGTTCAGCGCCACGATGGGGGCGCGCTGAGCGGCGGAAAAGTCCCCGTAACACACGACCCCCGGCAGGTCCTTCACGCCTTCATAAAAGCGGCGGGCCAGCCGGTCCTCTTTTTCCCGGATGGCGTCCAGGCCGGTCTCTTCCAGCCAGGCCAGGGCGGCGGCAAGGCCCGCCAGGCCGTGGCCGTTCAGGGTGCCCGCTTCCAACGCGGTGGGCATCTGGCGGGGATGTTCCTTGTCAAAACTGTGCACGCCGCTGCCGCCCACCATCAGGGGGGCCAGCTGGATGTGGGGCGCAAGGCACAGCCCGCCGGTGCCCTGAGGGCCCAGCAAGCCCTTGTGGCCGGTGAAGCAGAGCACGCTGATCTGCATGGCCTGCATGTCGATGGCAAAACAGCCCGCCGTTTGGGCGGCATCCACCACAAAGGGCACGCCGTGCTTGGCGCACACCGCCCCGATGTGGGCGATGTCCAGCACATGGCCGGTCAGGTTGGAGGCATGGGTGCAGACCACCAGCCGGGTGTCAGGCCGGAAAGCCGCTTCCAACCCGGAAAGATCCACCCGGCCCGCTTTGTCCGCCGGAAGGATGGTCAGGTCGGCCCCGGTGCGGTACAAAGGCCGCAGCACACTGTTGTGTTCCAGCGCCGTGGTGATGGCGTGGCCGCCCCCAGCCAGCAGGCTGGTGATGGCGGTGTTCAGGGCCGCGGTCACATTAGGGAAAAAGGCCGCCTGTTCCGGCCCGTAGCCGTGGAACAGCCGGTCCACCCGCCGCCGGGCATCGAAAATGGTGCGCCCGGCGGCCAGGCTGGCGTCGTGGGCCCCCCGGCCGCTGTTGCCCATGCTGCCCATGGCCTGGCAGACGGCCTCGGCCACGCAGGGGGGGCGATGCAGGCTGGTGGCCGCATTGTCCAGATAGATCACGGGCGGATCACCTTGCCCGCCTGCATCAGCTTTTCCGCAATGGCGTACATGTTGGTCACGCTGCCCACCGCCAGCTGGTCGGTGAGGCCGTAGTGGTTCAGGCAGGTGCCGCAGGTGAGGATCTCCACGCCCTGGCTCTCCAGCAGTTTCAGGTCTGCCAGGGTGGCGGCTCCCTCCACCGAGAGCCGCGCCCCGCCGTTGTACAGCAGGATGGTGGCAGGCAGGCTGTCCTGCTCGGTGAGGGCGTAGACGAAGGCCTTCATCAGGGCCTTGCCCAGCACCGAGTCGCCGCCGCCCATCTCGTCGCTGGAAAGCACCACCACCGTGCCGCTGGACCGGGCGGCCGGGATGCAGGCGGCGGGGGCCTCCGGGGCGGGGGAGGCAAGGCTCTCTTCGCTCAGAGCCAGCACTACCTCATAATGGGTGGGGCTGATGGTGCGGCTTTCGGCGGGCAGGTGTTTCTGCCCGGCCATCTTCAGCAGATTCTGCACGGCGATGGGATTGTCCACCGCAACGGTCACGGTGTCGCCGGCGGTCATCTGGGCCAGGATCTTTTTGGTCTCCACAACGGGGATAGGGCACTGCTTGCCCCGGGCATCCAACTGATACTGCATCGAAAAAACCTCGCTTTTGCTTAAAAAATTATCGTACCACCCGGATCATGCCGGGCTCTTCCGCCGTCACCTGGCCGATCAGGCCGCAGGGCAGCCCCAGGGCCTGGATGGCGGCCAGGGCTTCATTAGCCTGTTCGGCGGGCAGGCTCACCAGCAGGCCGCCGGAGGTCTGGGGGTCGAAGAGCAGCTCCTCCACGGCAAAGGGAGCGCCCTCGAATACCACCTTGCCTTCCAGGTGGTTCCGGTTGCGCTGGGCGGCGGCGGTGAGCAGGAACTCATCCGCATAGTCCAGCGCCTGGGGGATGCGGGGCAGAGCCTCCCAATGGAGCAGCGCCCCGCAGCGGCCGCCCAGCATCTCGTTCAGGTGGCCCAGCAGGCCGAACCCGGTCACGTCGGTGCAGGCGTGCACCCCAAAGGGGGCCAGGGCCTCGCTGGCGTATTTGTTCAGGGTGGTCATGCTTTGGATGGCGGCATCCAGGGCTTCGGCGCTGGCTTCGCCCACCCGGCTGGCGGTGCACACGATGCCCACCCCCAGGGGCTTTGTCAGCAGCAGGGCATCCCCCGGCTGGCAGGCGTTGTTTTGCAGCACCTTGTCCGGATGCAGGATGCCGGTGACCGACAGGCCGTACTTCACGTCACTGTCCGCGATAGAGTGGCCGCCGGCCAGCACGCCGCCCGCTTCCCGCACCTTTTCCGCACCGCCCTGCAGGATGCGGCCCAGGATGTTCAGGTCCATCTGTTCCGGGAAACAGACGATGTTCAGGGCAGTCTTTACCGTGCCGCCCATGGCGTAGATGTCGCTGAGGGCGTTGGCCGCCGCGATCTGGCCGAACAGATAGGGGTCCTCCACCATGGGCGGGAAAAAGTCGAGAGTCTGCACCATGGCGATGTCGTCGGTGAGCTTGTACACCGCCGCGTCGTCCGAGTGGTCAAAGCCCACCAGCAGGTTGGGGTCGGAAAAAGGGGGCAGTTTGTCCAGCACATGGGCCAGGGCGCCGGGGCCCAGTTTGGCGGTGCAGCCGCCGCCCTTGCAGAACACGATGGGTTGTTCATTCATACGCATAACGCTCCTTGCAAAAAGGGCCCGCCGGGAATGTGGCAACAAACCGGGCGGGCCGGAACAGTATTACTTTCTCTTTTATAAGGATAAAACGAACCGGCCAAAAAGTAAAGAGGGAAACGCCGGAACAGGAGAGAACGGCGGCCCGTTGTTATGCCTGTTCGGCGGGCAGGGTTTTCTCCATGGCGTAGTTCACCAAAACCTGGCCCCGCAGCGGCACCTGCTGGCGGCGCAGGATGGTGTAGCCCCGCCGTTCAAAAAAGGGCTTGGCGGTGATGGACGCGTGCACCGTCACCCGGGCAAGGCCCAGGGCCGCTGCCCGCTGCTCCATGGCGGCGCAGAGGGCGCTGGCGGCGCCCCTGCCCTGAAAGTCCTTGTGGACGAACAGATGGTCCAGGTAGCCGGTGTCATCCATGCTGGCGTACCCCAGGATCTGGCCGTTTTCCTCCGCCACCAGGGTGAACAGGCTGGCGAAAAAATCCGGCCCCTCGGCCAGGCGCTGCTGCCCTGCCGCCCAGGTTTCGATCTGAGGGGCAGAGTAGTCCCGGCGGTTGACGGTGCGCACGGTATCCCCAAAAAGCTGGGCGAGGGCCTGCCGGTCCCCGCTTTGATAAGGCCGCAGCTGCATAAAAGAACTCCTTTCTTTCGTTCCAAAACAAAAGAGCCCCGGCAACTGCCAGGGCTCTTTTTGTAAAAACGCTTGAAACGTTTATCAGACAGGCATGTTCTGGATGGTGCCGCGCACGCAGTCCACAGAGACCATGGTCTCGTCCTTCAGCATGCGGGTGGCGTTGGTCACGCCCACAACAACAGCCTTGCCCAGAGCCAGGCCGGCAATGGCGGCGTGGCTGTTCAGGCCGGCTTCCTCAACGATCACGGCGCTGGCCTCACGCATGTAGGGCAGCATCTCGTTGTTGGTGAAGGGGACCACCAGCACACAGCCGTGCTTGAACTTGCTGGCAACTTCCTCGGCGTTGCGGCAGATGCACAGGGGGCCTTTGGCGTTCTGGCTGCCGATGCCCACACCGCTGGCCAGGAACTCGCCTACCATGTGGACCTTGATCATGTTGGTGGTACCGGAGATGCCAACGGGAACGCCGGCGGTAACGACCACCAGGTCGCCGCTGTGCAGCAGGCCGTGCTCCACAGAAGCCTTAACAGACAGATCCACCAGCTCGTCGGTGTTGTTGGCGTAAGGCATCAGGATGGGATGCACGCCCCAGCTCAGGGCCAGGTGGCGCTGGGTCTGCTCGTCCAGCACGCAGGCGATGATGGGGGTCTCGGGACGGCCCTTGCTCAGCAGGCGGGCGGTCTCGCCGCTCTTGCTCACGGTGATGATGGCGGTGGCCTTGATGTCGGAAGCGGTGGTGCAGGCGGCGTGGGCGGTGGCAGCGGCGATGCTCAGGCGGTTCTCCAGAGGAGCCTTGCGCATGTGCTCGATGTAGCTGGAATCGCTCTCGGTGCGGGCGGCGATGGCAGCCATGGTGCTCACGGCCTCCACAGGGTACTTGCCGGCAGCGGTCTCACCGCTCAGCATGATGGCGCTGGTGCCGTCGTAGATGGCGTTGGCCACGTCGGTGATCTCGGCACGGGTGGGGCGGGGGTTCTCCATCATGCTCTCCAGCATCTGGGTAGCGGTGATAACGGGCTTGCCGGCGGAGAAGCTGTGGAAGATGATGTCCTTCTGGATCATGGGGATCTCGGTGAAGTCGATCTCCACGCCCATGTCGCCGCGGGCGACCATCACGCCGTCGGCAGCGGCCAGGATCTCGTCGATGTTGTCGATGCCTTCCCGGTTCTCGATCTTGGCGATGATGCGGATGGGGGACTGGTGCTCATTCAGCAGGCGGCGGATGTCCTGGATGTCCTGGGCATTGCGGGTGAAGCTGGCGGCGATGAAGTCGTAGCCGTTCTCAATGCCGAACAGGATGTCCTCTTTGTCCTTCTGGCTCAGGTAAGGCATGGACAGGGAAACGCCGGGCACGTTTACACCCTTGTTGTTGCTGATGGGACCGCTGTTGTTCACCAGGCACTCGATGTCGGTGTGGGTCACGCTGGTAACGGTCATGCTGATGAGGCCGTCGGCCAGCAGGATGGTGCTGCCCACGGATACGTCGCCGGGCAGATCCTTATAGGTGATGGAGCAGATGTCCTTGTTGCCCTCCACCTCACGGGTGGTCAGGGTGAACTTCTGGCCGGCTTCCAGCTTGGTCTTGCCGCCGGCGAACTGCTTCAGGCGGATCTCAGGGCCCTTGGTGTCCAGCAGGGTGGCAACGGGCATGTTCAGCTCGGTGCGCAGCTTCTCCAGCTTTTCCAGGCGGCCCTTGTGCTCCTCGTAGCTGCCGTGGGAGAAGTTGAAACGGGCAATGTTCATGCCGGCCAGGATCATATCCCGCATTACGCCCTCTTTATCGGTAGAGGGGCCTAAGGTGCAAATGATTTTTGTTTTACGCATCCGTAAAATCCTCCTAAACTCTCATCTCTTTCTCTATCGGCACATTTTGCAAAAAACAAAATGTGGTAAACGCCAACAACGTGCCTCGCACGTTCCGCCCTATATTATATAATAAAAATGCCTATCATGCAAAGGGGAATCCAAGTTTCCCAAAAGAATATGCAATCGTGACAATAGAACAAAAAAATAACGAAATATTTTGATGCAATATTTTAAATGCCTACCCTTAACTTTACGCTGTTTTTACGATATAATAAAGGCACGGTGTGAAGATCGTGCGCAAAAAGCACAAAATAAATAGAATAATATAATGAATAAAGGAGGCGGACCAGATATGGCAAAACGTGTATTTCTGGTAGTATTGGATAGTTTTGGCGTGGGCTACGAGCCCGATGCGGATAAATTCGGCGATGTGGGGGCCAACACCCTGGCGTCCATCGCAAAGGACCCGGCCTTCCACACCCCCAACCTGCGCCGGATGGGCCTGTTTGACCTGGACGGCGTGGACTGCGGCGAAAAGGCGGACAAGGTGCTGGGCAGCTACGCCCGGCTGCAGGAAGCCAGCAACGGCAAGGACACCACCATCGGCCACTGGGAGATCGCCGGCGTGGAGAGCGAGCGGGCCCTGCCCACCTATCCCAACGGCTTCCCGCCGGAAGTCATTGCGGAATATGAGCGCCTCACCGGCCGCAAGGTGCTGTGCAACCGCACCTATTCCGGCACCGAGGTGCTGAAGGATTACGGCGAAGAGCACATGAAGACCGGGGCGCTGATCGTGTATACCTCGGCGGACAGCGTGTTCCAGGTGGCTGCCCACGAGGAAGTGGTGCCGCTGGAGCAGCTGTACGAATACTGCCAGATGGCCCGGGATATGCTGCAGGGCGAGCACGGCGTGGGCCGTGTCATCGCGCGGCCCTTTGTGGGCGGCTGCGCGGCGGATTTCAAGCGCACCTCCCACCGGCACGACTACTCCCTCAAGCCCCCCGCAAAGACCATGCTGGACTATCTGAAGGCCGCCGGCAGAGACGTGATCGGCGTGGGCAAGATCTACGATATTTTTGACGGCGAGGGCGTCACCGAGACCATCCGCACCTCCGACAACACCGAGGGCATCCAGGTGATGCTGGACCTGGCGGACCGGGACTTCGAGGGCCTGGCCTTCATCAACCTGGTGGACTTTGACATGGTCTACGGCCACCGGCGCAACATCTCCGGCTATGCGGCTGCCGCCACCGAGTTTGACCAGGGCCTGGGTAAGATGCTGGAAAAGCTGCGTCCGGACGACCTGCTCATCGTCACCGCCGACCATGGCTGCGACCCCGGCTACACCAAGACTACCGATCACACCCGGGAATACGTTCCCATGCTGGTGGCAGGCCAGAACGTAAAGGAAAACAACGGCCTGGGCACCATCCTGGGCTTTGGGGCCATCGGCCAGACCGTCTGCTCCTACCTGGGCGTGCCCGCCCAGCTGGACGGCCAGGATCTGAGCGAGAAGATCCTGAAATAAGATTTTTCAAAAAATAACAAAAAGTTTCAAAAGCGTGAAATATTTCGCCCGGCTCTGTCGTTCTTTAGATACGGTGGAAACTTTTTCAAAGTCCGCAGGGCAGGGCGAATATGCTGCAAAACAGGAGAATCGCCCTTGCACTGGAAAATGATCGTTCTATGGGCGCTGGCTGTGTTTTTCCTTGCGGACAGCCTGCTGCTCACACTGCGTTCCAATTTTAATTTTGGCCTGCTGATCATCTATCTCATCACCGCCGGGCTGTGGATCTACGCCTTGTTCCACGGGCCCATCGACGCCTTCTGCGCGGCGGGCGTGGGCCGGGTGCTGAAGATCCTCTTCTTCTGCGGGCTGGGCGTTTTTGCCCTGCTGGTGGGGTTCGTGGCCGTCAGCGGCTATTCCCACCTGCCCCAAGGGGACGAAAAGGCAGTGATCGTGCTGGGAGCCGGGCTGCGAAAGGACACCCCCAGCGACCTTTTGCGCCGCAGGCTGCAAAAGGCCCTGGAATACCACCAGGAGAACCCAGAAGCCTGGATCGTGGTCACCGGCGGGCAGGGCCCCGGAGAGACCATCCCCGAGGGGGTGGCCATGGCCCGCTGGCTCGAAGAAAACGGCGTGCCGGAAGATAGGATCATCGTGGAGGACAAAAGCACTTCCACCGAGGAGAACCTGCTGTTTGCCCGGCGGCTTTTGGAAGAAAAAGGCATTTCGGCGGCGGACCCGGTGGTGGTGGTCACCAACGCGTTCCACTGTTACCGGGGCGGCGAGTACGCCCGCATGGCTGGTTTTCAGGATGTGGACACTCTGCCCGCCAGCATTGGGCTGAATTCCATCATGCCCTGTTATTTTCGCGAGGTGTTCGCGGTGCTGTATTACTGGGTGTTCAAGTCCAGCCGCAGCGGCTGGATGCTGCCCTTCGTGGGGATCTTTTAGCACCGTGACCTTAAAATAAAACGAGAGGTGAAACAATGGCGCCAATCATTCGCGTGGAACATCTGCGTAAGGTTTACCGGGTGGGCCATGAAAAGGTCGTTGCCCTCAACGACGTGGATCTTGCCATCGAGCCGGGGGAGGTGTGCTGCATCGTAGGCCCTTCCGGCAGCGGCAAATCCACCTTGCTGAACCAGCTGGCCGGCTTGGAAAAGCCCACAAAAGGGCATGTGTACATCGGCAAGCACGATATCAGCACCATGACCGAAAACGAGCTGGCCAAATTCCGGCAGGAGCATCTGGGCTTTATCTTCCAAAGTTACAACCTGCTGCCCAGCATGACGGCGGCGGAAAACGTGGCCCTGCCGCTGATGTTCAAGGGCGTGGGCCGCAAGGAGCGCATCCGTCTGGCTACCTTGGAACTGAAAAAGATGGGCCTTGGCAAGCGGGCCAATCACCGCCCCACCGAGATGAGCGGCGGCCAGCAGCAGCGGGTGGGCATCGCCCGCGCCTTTGTGGCAAAGCCCAAGGTCATCTTTGCGGACGAGCCCACCGGCAACCTGGACAGCCAGACCACCCGGCAGGTGCTGTACCGGATGCTGCAGATGGCAAAGGAAAACGGCACCACCTTTGTGATGGTCACCCACGAGCGGGAGCTTTCCGCCGTGGCGGACCGGGTGGTCACCATCATGGACGGCAAGGTGGAGAGCAACGTGCTGATGGACGCACAGACCAAAGCCGCAGCCCAGGCCGAGATGTTTAAGGATATTTTGGAGCAGGAGGTCCCGGCGGAACCCAAAACCACCCGGCCCTTGAAAAGCGAAAAGAAAAGCGAAAAGCAATAATCAGTGAGGAGAGAACCAAACCATGAAAAACAGGATCAAACGTATCAGCGCTGTTTTGGCCATGGCCGTGGCCCTGAGCAGCTTCGCCGTATTTGCGGAAGGGGAGAGCAGCCCGGCGGCGGCTTCCAGCCCTGCCAGTGACTCTTCCGCAGTGGTGCTGGACGACAGCACGGGCGGCGATGGCACCGACAATAGCAGCAGTACTAGCGTAAGCGAACCGCAGTATGCGGCACCGTATATTGCGGACTACCGTGTGACCGGCTATCCCGGCGAGCACTACGACCGGGGCGAGCGGGCTGACATCGAGGTCACTGTGGTGGACGAGGGTGCCGCTGCGGCCGGGGCAAGGATCACCGCCCGCACCAACACTGCCGCTTTCTCCGCCAACACTCATAAGGAAACCGTGGCAAACGGCAGCAGTTACACCTTTATCTTCCGCAACGTGGAATTTGTGGGCGGCAGCACTGAATTCTCTTTTGAACTGATTTATGAAGATGGCTATAATGCTCCCATCGTCAACCTGTCCCAGAACCTGTCCATGTGCGTAGACACCCCGGATCCCACCGCCACCCCCGTGCCGGAACCCACCGAGAAGCCGGAGTACGATTATCCCAAGGTCCTGGTGAAGGACTTCTCCTTCGGCGGCAGCAGCGTGGAGGCCGGCAAGGAGTTCACTCTGGAGCTGACCCTGTTCACCACCAGCGGCAACGCCAACCTGCAGGACGTGATGGTGGGCCTGAATTTCGGTGAGGTGAAGGGCGTGTCCCTGGCCAGCGGCAGCATGAATACTTATGTGGGCGAGATGGCCCCCAACAGCACCCAGGTCATCAGCTACCGCATGATGACCGACGCCACCATCGAGGCCGGCGCCATCAGCATCAATGTGAACCTGACCAGCAAAAACGGCGAGGCCGCCACTTCCCCCATCTCCATTCCCGTGACCCAGCCCGAGCGCTTTGACATCACCAACATGGAAGCCCCCGAGACCCTGATGATGGGCGAGGAAGGCTACCTGTCCGTTACCTTCGTGAACAAAGGCAAGAGCCCCATCAACAACCTGTCCGCCGAGATCCAGGGCGAGAACCTGGCCAACCCCGGCCAGAGCCAGTTTTTGGGCAACATTGCCGCCGGCACCGAGAACTCGGTGGATTTCAGCGTGCTGGCTGCCGCCGAGGGCACCATCACCGGTAAGGTCATCCTCAGCTATGAGGACTCCCGCGGCGAGGTAAAGACCCTGGAAAAGGACTTCTCCTGCACCGTTGAGCCCGCGCCTGATATGGGCGATATGATGGATCCCGGCATGATGGATCCCACCATGACCGAAGACGTGCAGCCCGGCATGCCTGTGTGGGGCTGGGTGCTGATCGTTCTGGGCGTTGCCGCAGTGGTCGTCATCGTGGTCGTGGTCGTGAAGAAAAAGAAGAAAGCCGCCAAACTGGCTCAGTTGGAGGACGAAGATGAAGATATCTGATCTGCTGCGTCTCAGCACGGATAATCTTCGCCGCAGAAAAGGCCGCACCGCCCTCACCGTCATCGGTGTGGTGGTGGGCACCTTTTCCATCATTGTAATGATCAGCCTGGGCATTGCCAGCAATGCCCAGAACGAAGCCATGTTGCAAAGCTGGGGCGATCTGACCCAGATCAGCATCAACAACTACCAGTGGGGCGCTGCCAGCGGGGATGTGCCCACCCTGGATGATAAGATGCTGGAGCAGCTGCGCGGTTACGAGCATGTGGTGGCCGTTACCCCCATGTATCAGGACAGTAATATCAACGCACAGATCTATGCGGGCAAAAACGACCGGTACGAGGCCTATGCCTGGAATATGTATGGCGTGGATATGGACGCCCTGCAAGCCATGGAGTACGAGCTGATCAGCGGCAGCTTTATCCAGAAAGACACGAACCTTGGCAAAAAGAAGATCCCGGTTTTGCTGGGCGAACATTTTGCCTATGAATTTCAAGACACCCGCAAAAGCTACAACAGCGGCAAGCGCCAGCGTTATTGGGGCGAGACCGATGCGCTGGGCAACCCGATCGAGCCTTTTGTGGACGTGGAACACGACAAACTTACCCTGCGCCTGACCGCCTATGACTCCAACGGCAACGAAAAGACCGAGGAGTACCAGCTGGTGGTCATGGGCATCTTCAAGCAGGACGATGCCAAGCAGTATTTTACCAACGCGGGCATCGCCATGCGGGTGGAGGATATGCAGATGCTGTCCAAGGCGTATGCCAAGCTGTCGGGCAACCGGCAGAGCAGCGGCGGCAGCGTTATGATCTCCTCCAGCGGCGGCCGGC
Organism: uncultured Oscillospiraceae bacterium; assembly: GCA_949291395.1. Taxonomy (GTDB): domain Bacteria; phylum Bacillota; class Clostridia; order Oscillospirales; family Ruminococcaceae; genus Allofournierella. Next base: position 13,154 of record CASEVW010000110.1, read on the forward strand.
CCCTGACCCAGCAGGACAACGGCTATGAAAACGTCTACGTGAAGGTGGACGATGTGGACAATGTGAGCGATGTGGAAAAAACCATCCAGGATCTGGGCTACCAGACCAGCTCCATGACCCAGGTGCGGGAGGAGATGCAGGCTAACGTGGCCAAAAGCCAGATGATCCTGGGCGGTACCGCCGCCGTGGCCCTGCTGGTGGCGGCGCTGAACATCGCCAACACCATGATGATGTCCATCTACGAGCGCACCCGAGAGATCGGCGTGATGAAGGTGCTGGGCTGCGAGGTGCGCAAGATCCGCAACATGTTCCTGGTGGAAGCCGGCGCGATCGGCCTGCTGGGCGGCGTGGTCGGTGTTCTGCTGAGCTATGGCGCCAGCCTGATGCTGAACAATCTTACCACAATTGCGGCCATCTTTGGCGGCACCATCGACCTAAGCGGACTGATGAGCAGCTTTGGCGGCGGATATTATTACGGGATGGACGGCGCGTCCGCCGCCATCTCCATCATCCCGCCCTGGCTGGTGGTGCTGGGCCTGGGCTTCTCCACCCTGGTGGGCGTGCTCAGCGGCCTATGGCCTGCCATCCGCGCCACACGCATCAGCGCGCTGGAAGCCATCCGCCACGAGTAAGCAAAATTTCCACGAAAAGCAAGCAAGCAAAAACCGCCTCGGCTCACTGTGTGGGCCGAGGCGGTTTTTTGTGCGTTTTGTAAAAACGGGAGGAACGATCAGAAATGCGCCACCACAAGGGTGTCTCCCGAGAGGATACGGGTGTCGCCCGCCGGGATGATAGTCTCGCCGGGGCGGCGGATCAGCACCACAAGGCTGTCCTGAGGGCGGTCCACCTCTTTCAGGGTCTTGCCCGCATAACGGGAGCTGTTGTCCACCGAGACCTCTCGCAGCGTCAGGTTGGCCCGGTTCTCAAATTCCCGGGCGGCGATGATCAGCAGATCGCCGGGCAGGATGCGGGTGGAACCATTGGGCACCAGGATCTGCTTGTCATTCCGGATGATCAGGGCGATCAGGAAATCCGGCGGGGTCACGATGTCCCGCAGCAGCTGCCCGGACCAGGGGTGATTTTCGTCCAGGTGCAGCTTGATAAAGCTCACGTCGTTTTCTTCCTGGTAGTCGTTGAAGGTGCGCCGCACATCGGCGTTGTTGTCGATCATATCGAAAACGTGCGCCATGCGGGGCAGCAGCGTGCCCTGTAACCCCATGGAAAGCAGCACGATGCAGAACACCAGATCGAACAGGTCATAGGTAAGGGAAGGCCCGTTCAGCACCGCATAAATGGAGAACACGATGGACGCTACGCCCCGAAGCCCCGCCCAGGACACGATGCCGATCTGCTTGGCGCTGGAGCGGAAGGGGGCCATCAAAGCGATCACCGAAAGGGGGCGGCCCACCAGCGTGAGGAATAGCATGATGAGCAATGCGGGCAGGAACACCTGGGGCAGCTTCACCGGGGTGACCAGCAGGCCCAGCAGGAAGAAGATGAGCATCTGGGCAATGCCGGTGATCACGTCAAAAAAGCGCACCAGATCCCGCTTTTGGGGAATGGGCGCGTTGCCCATCAAAATGCCGCACAGGTAAACGCTCAGGTAGCCGTTGCCCCCCAGCAGCGAGGGCAGGGCGTAGGCGATCACGGCCACCGCAAACACAAAGATGGTGTCGCCCTGGGCCATGGTGGCGTGGGCCCGGCGCAGCAGCCAGGCGGCGGCAAACCCAATGAGCACGCCGCAGGCCGTGCCGAAGAACAGCTGCTGGAACAGCATGATGGGCACCGAGACGCTCTGGCCGCTCATCAGGGTGACCAACACCACCGTGAGCATGTAAGACATGGGGTCGTTAGAGCCGGATTCCAGCTCTAAAAGGCTGGCGGTGTTGTCCCGCAGGTTCAGGTTTTGGGTGCGCAGGATGTTGAACACCGAGGCGGCGTCGGTGGAAGCGATCACCGAGCCAATGAGCAGGCTCTCCAGCCAGGAAAGCCGCAGGACCAGGTGGATGAACAGGCCGGTGAGTCCGGCGGTGAACACCACGCCCAGGGTGGATAAAAGCACCGATTTTACCGCAACGGGCCGGGCGGCCTTGATGTTGGTGCCAAAGCCGCCATAGTACATGATGAATACCAGGCTTACCGAACATACCACTTCGGAAAGGCGGTAATCGTCGAATGAGATGCGAAACAGTCCGTTTTCGCCAAAGATCATACCCAGCAGGATAAACACCAGCAGGGTGGGGATGGGCAGTTTGTCGGTGAACCGGTGGGCCAAAATGCAGGCCAGGATCACCACACCCACCAGCAGCAGGATGCTGTTCAATGGCAGTCCCTCCTTTTTCTGTATATTCCTATAAAAATTATACCATAAAATGGAGAGCAAGATGTTTTTAAAATATGAAATATGGAAGCAATTTTTATAAATTTGCAACAAAACACCCGGGCGGATAAATCGCATCCGCCCGGGGTCGCCATAAAAATTGTTTATTGTTCGGTTGGTTCGGCGCCGCCGTTTTGGTAGCGGTACATGCCCCACCAGTCCGGCACGAGCTGTTCCAGCGTGACCGTTTCGCGGGTCTCAAAGTTTACCAGGATCTCCATATCCTTGTTTTTTTCATTCAGCTGCATAAAAAAGTCCCGGCAGGCGCCGCAGGGCATGCCGCTGCCCTGGCCGAAAGGCGGTTTGTCCCGAAAGGCGATCAGCCGTTTCACAACGGTCTGCCCGCTGTTCAGGTACATGTTCAAAGCGGCGGTGCGCTCGGCGCACAGGTCCATCACGCCGCAGCAGCTCTCAAAGCAGAAGCCGGTAAAGATCTGGCCGTTTTCGCTTTCCAGGGCGCAGACCACGTGGTGAGCATACATGAACGGGGAGACCTCCTGGGGGTGGTACTGCTCCTTCGCTTTTTCATATAACGTTTGCCAAATGTCCATGGGATGCTCCTCCTTTTGCCGAACGGTCAAAATCCATAGGGATAGCCGATGGCGGCGCGGATCTTTTCCGCGGTCTCCTGGCCGCACAGGCGGGCGGCCAAACGCAGGGAGAAGGGGATGGAAGCGCCCAGGCCCCACCCGGTGAGGATGTTGCCGTCCTCCACCACAGGCTCGTCCACCAAAACAGCGCCGGCCATCTGGTCTTTGAAGCCGGGCCAGACGGTGGCCCGCTTGCCCTCCAGCAGGCCGAACCCCGCCAAAGCGCTGGGGGCGGCACAGATGGCTGCCACCCATTTGTCCGGGTCGGCGGCAGCGGCCAGGCAGGCGGCCTTCACCGCCGGGCACTGGGCAAGATTGGTGGTGCCGGGCATCCCGCCGGGCAGCACGACCAGATCAAAGTCCGCCCCGTCGATGTCCTCCGCCAGGGCGTCGGTGTCCAGCCGCACGTTGTGGCTGGACAGGATGCTGCGGCTGCCGTTCACCGAGGCGGTGACCACTTCCACGCCGGCCCGGCGCAGGATATCCACCGTCAACAGGGCTTCGCACTCCTCGGTGCCGTCCGCAAAAAATACACAGGCTCGTTTCATTAAAAAGACCTCGCTTTCCTTGTTGAAATGTAAAAATATGCAAAATTTATGCCAAACTGTCCGCGGCAGGGCCCACATGGCATACCGTCAGCACCTGGTCCTGCACCGTGAATTTGACCTCCAGCCCGGCAAAGGCCAGCCCGTAGACCCGCTCCGGGTCCCCGTGGTAGGAGGGCCGGGGGTCCTGCGCCAGGATGCCCCGCAGCGCCTCCTGCTTTTCGGCGGGCACCTTTTGCAGCCAAGGCTCGGGGAACACCACCTCCAGATGATAGTCCCGCACCGGGCCGGCAAAGCCGCTGAGGGCCTCGGGGTGGCAGTCCGCCGTGGGCAGATAGGGCTTGATATCAAAAATGGGGGTGCCGTCCAGCAGGTCCGCCCCCTGCACGTGGATCACCGGGCCAAGATCGGGGTCCTGCTGGATGCCCGCCAGCTTCACGCAGGAAAGGCCGATGGCGTTGGGCCGGAAGGGGGAACGGGTGGCGAACACGCCCATGCGCACATTCCCGCCCAGCCGGGGCGGCCGCACGGTGGGGGACCAGGTGTCCCGCACCGCCTGGGAAAACTGCCAGATGAGCCAGATGTGGGAAAAATCTTCCAGGCCCCGCAGCGCGTCCGGGTTGCGGTATTCCGGCTCGAACACGATGGTGGCCTGAAGGCTTTCCACCAGGCCGCTTTGGCGGGGAATGCCGAATTTAGTGGAAAAATCGCTGCGGATGCGGGCAATGACCCGCATGGGAATGGGCTGGTTCATAGTTCCTCCTGAGGGTGGGGTGGTTCCCGGCAGCACCTCCGCTTTCGGGAACGTATGGCTTTATTATAGCACAAAACCTGGCATGGCTGTATCCGATCTCGCCGGGTGTTTCAGCGAGGCGAAGGGCACGGATCTTGCGTGAGCTGCCGCCAGTCTTCTTCCAGTATTCCATAAAGATACAGGTCAGCCCAGCTGCCGTGAATGTCTTTTACATGGCTGCGCTGGATGCCTTCCAGGCGCATGCCCAGCTTTTCCATCAAGGGGAGCGACTTTGCAGCGTCAATGGTTTCGGCAAAAATTTTGTGGGCTTTTCGTGTTTGAAAAGCATATTCCATCACGGCGCTGCACGCTTCAAACGCGTAGCCCTGCCGCCAGTAGTTGCGATTGAGGAACCAGCCCATTTCGTACACGCCATTCTCCCATTCATTGAACAGGATGTATCCCAGCATTTTGCCGCTGTTTTTGTGCACGGCCGCAACAGCGCCCTTTCGGTCCATGCAGAAAGAAGTGAGAAAACGCTGCGTTTTTTCAAAATCGTATGCTGGCTCGCAATATTCCATTGTTTCAGCATCGCCGAGGATGTCATGCAGATCGGCGGTATCTTCCAGCGTAAAATCGCGGACGATCAACCGCTTGGTCTCGATGTAGATCATAGTTCCTCCTGAGGGTGGGGTGTCTGTGCGGTGGGATATAGGTCTATTATATCATAAAATAACAGAGCAGAAGTAAAATTATGCGGTCAGGATTTATGGGAATGATAAGAGCATTATAAGGCTATCAAAAGAGAAAAACGCTGTTCCGCAGATGATACGGCTGGCAGACAGTGCAAACCTGCACCGCTTGTACATTTCACAACCTCCGAAAACACAAAGCGCCCACTGACCTCATCCCATGATGGGCGAAGTCAGTGGGATTTTCTTTCGTCGCAGAAGGTATTGCTGCCGCCTGCCGCAGCGATTAGATCATCTTCGCATATTGTTTTTCCAAGTGGAGCATCAAAGCCGAGTGACTGGTACATTTGCTCGTCACAGGGAGCACAGCAGACGGTCAAACTTGCAAGTCCCTGCTCACAGCTCCAACTCTGAGCGGCTTGGGCAAGCATCCTTGCTATGCCTTTTTTGCGGAACACGGGTTCCACATAAAAGTCCTCAAATATGCCTGTGTCCGTACAAGCAAAAGTGGAGAAGTGCTTAACAACGCTGCACATACCAATCGCACGGTAGCCACGCTTGGCAATAAAGAAAGTAACCTTGCCTTCTTTGATGGCTTGTTGAAGCTGCTTCTGCTTTTCTTCCGTTAGTAATTCTTCCTCGATGTCCTTTTTGAATCCGTTTTCCAATTTCTTGAGCTGCCAGTCCTCTGGATCAGCGAGGACTTCCACAGTAATCGGAATGTTCTCTACCGGGGGCAGGATCATAAGAGATTCGCCCCACTCATCAGCGCCGTTCTCGATAAAGCCGACGCTTTCCCAAAAGTGTTGCCGCCGCTTATCGCCTCCATAGTTTAGTTCCGCATAGAGTGCGCCGTGTTCCTTTGCCCAGTCCAGAAGTGCTCCGGCACAGTTTCTGCCGGTACCGCCGCCGCGAAATTCCGGATAGACACAGAATTCTATGATAAAGCACTTTCCGTCCTCGGAAGTGAAGATCACCGGCATGGCAAAGCCGATATCCTGTCCATCCCGATGGAAGAACAGGAAAAAGCAGTGATCCTGCGGCCTGTCGTGAATCTTCATCATGTGCCCATGATATTCCGAACTGAGGAAGTGTTCCAGATCCTCGCTGTCGTGATCTGGGGAGATATCCCGCTTTCGGTAGATGTGGAGCTGTTCCCAAAAAGTTGCAACATCGTTTTCTGTGACTGCTTCACGGATGGTAATTTGATTTTCCATTTTGTTTCCTCCAAAATTTGATTCGGAGGGTTAGGAAGCGTGAACCCTCCATACACGATCCATCTTCATAATGAAACCACCCTTTCTGTAATAGATTCGTATTCAATCACCAAAATGGTGTCAATACCCTTTATTGTACCTCTTGCTTTCGAAAAGTCATTTTTTATTTTTGAATGGTACCAGCGATCTCTTTTTCTGTGGCAGGGCTGGTCCACTTTCCAAAGACCTGGAACTCCATGTGGGGGATGTATCCCATATTGTTGTACCCCAGTTTCAGAAGCAGATTCATGCTCGGCACATTCTCCCGCTCTGTAAAGCAGATAAAGTCCCACCCAGGATAACGCTCATGGAGCAGGTTTATAAGGGCAGACAGACTCTCATAAGCATAGCCCTTTCGGTGGTGGCGATAGGAGAAAGTATAGCCCAAGGAGATCGTTCCAGCCTCCGGCATAACAACGATTTCTCCAACCAGCTCATCCGTATCTTTTAAGGCTACAGCAACCATAAATGAAGCATCCACACCGAGTATATCGCTTTTCCTTTTTTCGATTAAGTCAACAATGCCGTCGAGATCTTTTGCCTGACCACGCTGATATTTTGCACAGACTTCGTTGTTTCGGTAGTCGTGCATGATGGCTGCATCCTCTGCTTTTACATTGCGGAGGATCAACCGTTCTGTCTCCAAAAAAGTCATTTGACCGCGTCCTTTTCATTTGCAGCACAAGAGAACTCTATCTGCACTTTCTTAAACTGATTTATCCCTTGGAAAGCGAGACGACCGTCTCCACATGCTCGGTGTGGGGGAACAGGTCCACCGGCTGGATCAGCTGGGCTTTCCAGCCGCGTTTTGTTAAAAATTCCAGGTCACGGCGCTGGGTCTCCGGGTTGCAGGAAACATACACCACCCGCTGGGGCGCCAGCTGGCATACCGCTTCCAGAAATTCCGGGGTACTGCCGGCGCGGGGCGGGTCCAGGAACACCACGTCCGCCCGCTCGCCCTGCTGGGCCATCCGCTGGATGGCGCTGGTGGCGTCGGCGCAGAGGAACCGGGCGTTGGTGATGTGGTTCGCTTTGGCGTTCTGCACGGCGCAGTTCACTGCGCTGCGGTTCAGCTCGATGCCCAGCACCTGTTTGGCATGCCCGGCGCAGGCCAGGCCGATGGTCCCCACGCCGCAGTAGGCGTCCAGCACGGTCTGGCTGCCGTCCAGCCCGGCGGCAGCGATGGCCGCCTGGTACAGCACCTCGGTCTGCACCGGGTTCACCTGATAAAAGCTGGCGGCGGAGAGGCGAAACCGCACCCCGCACAGGGAGTCTTGAATATACCCCTTGCCATACAGCACCTTTTCGGCGCTGCCCAGCACGGCGCTGGAATGGCGGGGGTTGATGTTCTGCACCACGGTGGACACCGCCGGGCAGAGCTGCCGCAGCTTCGCCACAAAGGCTTTGGAGCCGGGCAGGGCGGGCTGGGAGGTGACCAGGCAGACCAGCACCTCGCCGGTGGCCCGGCTGTGGCGCACCAGCACATGGCGCAGCAAGCCGGTGCGGCGGTCCTCGTCAAAGGGCTCGTACCGGCAGGCCGCCGCCGCTTTGCGCACCGCCTCGATGGCTTCGTCCAGCGCCGGGTGATGCAGCAGGCAGCGCTCCACCGGGATCACCCGATGGGTGCCCTGGGCATAGATGCCACTGGTCAGCGTGCGCCCGGGGCCGGCTTTGAAGGTGGAAATGGCTTTGTTGCGGTAGTGCCAGGGGTCGTCCATGCCCAGGATCGGCTGCACGTTGCCGAACCGGCCCAGCAGCGCCTGCACGTCTTTCTGCTTTTTGGCCAGCTGGTCGGGGTAGGGAAGAGGCAGCAGCGGGCATCCGCCGCAGCCCTTTTTGCGATACGAACAGGTGTTTTCCATATACATTCAGTCTCCTGCGGAACATTTTACCGCGTCGATGGCCAGCACGATCATCAGGCAGAGCAGGGCGTCCTCCTCCCGCTGGATGTCCATGCTGTAGGTGTCGGTCCAGTTGAGCAGCTCCTTGCAGGCGGTCATCACGGTGCGGCCGGAGCCATCGGTGACCTGATAGTCCCACTCCAGCCAGTCGCCATCCACCTGCCAGTCGTTGCAGTTTAAGGTAAAAGAGGGCTTGAAAAAGGTAAACTCCTTTTTGATCTCCCCAATATAGGTCTGCCCGATATACAACGCGAACCGGGGCAGAAAGGTGAGCACTTCTTCCTTTACCGTGCCCAGGTGCCGGCCGTTTGCGTCGAAGACCTCCAGCCGGTGGCCCCAGTCCAGCCTGCCCTCCACCGTGAACACCGTCTCGCCGTATTCGTTGTAGATGTCGTAGCTGTCCAGCCAGGAAAAGAAGCGCTGTTTAAAAAGCAGTTTCATAGGTCAGTTTACACCTCCTGAAAATTGGGCCGCTGTCTGCGGCGGGGCCTGGCTTCACCGGCAGATAAAAAGGCCGGGAAGGCTGGATTTATTGTACCATAAAGCCAAAGGGGAATCCAGAAAAAGCGGGCGTTCGGCCCCAAAAGCGTCGAAAAGCGACAAAAAGGCATGGAACTTTTGCCGCGCAGCGGGAAAAACCGGCAAAAATGCCAAACCGTTTGCGCGTGCAAATAAAATCATTGCGAACGCAAGCATTCGGCGGTATAATAGAGGACGAAACATGGCGAAAAACAGGGAAGGAAAGGCAACATGGAATTGTTAAAATGGGTATCGGTCACCGACCGGTACACAAAAATGCACCTGGACCGTATGCTGGAGCCGCTGGGCCTGAACAGCAGCCAGCATATGTACATCGTGCGCATCTGCCGGGAGCCGGGCATCACCCAGGACCGGTTCTGCCAGCTGTTCCACATCAACCCCAGCAACATCACCCGGTCGCTGGCGGCGCTGGAAAAGCAGGGCTTTCTGGAAAAACGGGCCAATGAAAAGGACAAGCGCACCTGCTGCTTGTACCCCACCGAAAAAGCGGTGAAAGCCAGCGAGCGCATCCAGGCCATCTGTGCGGAATGGAACGACCGGCTGCTGGGCGGTCTGAGCGAACAGGAGCGGGAGCAGTTTTTGCAGCTGCTGCGCCGGGTGGGCGAGGCCGCCGTGGAGCAGACCCGCCTGGAATGGGAAGCACTGAACGAAAAAGGGGAGGACTGAACATGGAACAACAAAACGGAGCAAATCCCTTGGGATACGAACCGCTGCCCAAGCTGCTGCGGGATTATGCGGTGCCCAGCGTCATCGCCATGCTGGTGAGTTCGCTGTACAACATTGTGGACCAGGTCTTTATCGGCCAGGGCGTGGGCTATCTGGGCAACGCCGCCACCAACGTGGCCTACCCCCTCACCACCATCTGTATGTCCATCGCACTGCTCATCGGCATCGGCGGCGCGTCCCGCTATTCGCTGGAGCTGGGCCGGGGCGAGAAGGAAAACGCCGCCTCGGCGGTGGGCACGGCCATCACCATGATGGTGAGCCTGGGCCTGCTGTACCTGGCAGTGATCCAGATCTTTTTAAAGCCGCTGCTGGTGGCCTTTGGCGGCACGCCGGACGTGATGCCCTATGCGGAAAGCTACACCCGCATCACCGCCCTGGGCATGCCGCTGCTGATCGTGACCAACGCCATGAGCAGCCTGGCCCGGGCGGACGGCAGCCCCCGTTACTCCATGATGTGCATGCTGGTGGGCGCGGTGGTGAACACCATCCTGAACCCCATCTTCATCTTTGTGTGTGACTGGGGCGTGGCGGGCGCTGCCTGGGCCACCGTGGCGGGGCAGATGCTCTCCTTTTTGATGGCGGCCAACTACATCCGGGGCTTCCGGCACATCCACCTGGAAGCACGGCATTTCGGCCTGCATTTCCGGGAGTGGAAACGCATCGCCGGCCTTGGCATGAGCAACAGCCTGAACCAGCTGGCCATCACCTTTGTGCAGATCGTGCTGAACAACTCGCTGACCCATTACGGCGCCCTCAGCGTTTACGGCAGCTCCATCCCGCTGGCGGCCTGCGGCATCGTGATGAAGACCAACGCCATCCTCATCGCCATTCTGGTGGGCATCTCCCAGGGGTCCCAGCCCATTGTGGGCTTCAACTACGGGGCCAAGCAGTACGACCGGGTGCGGGGCATCTATAAGCTGGCCATCTGCTGCGGTATGGTGGTGTCGGTCACCGGGTTTTTGATGTTCCAGTTCGCGCCCCGGCAGATCATCTCCATCTTCGGCACCGGCGACGCATTGTACTTTGAATTTGCGGTGAAGTTCATGCGCATTTACATGTTCATGGTCATCGTGAACTGTGTGCAGCTGATCTCTTCCAACTTTTTTGCGGCCATCGGCAAGCCCATCAAGGGTGTGATCCTGTCGCTGACCCGGCAGGTGTTCTTCCTGGTGCCGCTGATCCTGATTTTGCCCCTGTTCTTTGGCATCGACGGCATCCTGTTCGCCGGGCCCATTGCGGACGGCGTGGCCTTTTTGGCCACTTTGTTCTTCGTGGTGCGGGAGATGGCGAACATCAAACGGCTGGAGCAGCAGGCCCAGGCCGCATAACCCTAAAAACAATAGAACAAAACGCCGCGAGGCAGCCTTTTCAAAAGGCGGCCTTGCGGCGTTTGTTTATGTTATAAGCCTGGTCACAGATCAGCGCCGGGGGCTTCGGCGGCCCGGGCGGCGGCGATCTCACCCAGCAGGGCGGACTGGGTGTCGTTGAACAGCAGGGCCTTGTTATGCTGGAAGTAGGCCTCGCTGCCGAAGGTCTCGATGTACCAGGAGGTATGGAACCCGGCGGTCAGCTCGGTGGCGAAGATCACCATTTCCTGGCTGTCCGGCAGGGCCTGGTCCAAAAAGGCGAAGGCGTTTTCCAAAAAGGCGCCGGTCTCGGCGGCGGCGCTGGCCCGCTGGTCCACCGTGGCGGCGAACAGCGCTTTCAAGCGCTCAAAGGGCTCGGCGGGCTGTTCCAGCTCCAGCGTGTGCAGGTAGCCCTCCAGGGTCTGGGCGGCGGTGCCGATCAGCCGCAGAGACTCCTTGTCGGCGCTGCCGGCTTCCTTTTTGGCGGCGATCTCCCGGTTCAGGGCCGCCAGCTCGTTGGTCAGCAGGGCATTGGCGGGCTGGCTGTCCAGGGCGGCCTTCACCCGCAGCAGGCTCTCGTGCAGGCGGTCTGCCAGCTGGTCCAGCCGCCAGGCGGCCCGGGCGCTCTCCTGGATGCGGGAGAGCAGCAGCCCCAGCACGCTGAGGGTCTCGTCAAAGGGGGCGGCGGCCAGCTCGCTGGCCCGCAGCTTGTCCCAATGGCCGTTCAGGATCTCGTCCACCTGGTAGGCCCGGCGGTATTTGTCGTACAGGGCCAGATAGTTGGCAAAATCTTTGGCGATGCGGGGCATTTGCAGATACTGGCCCACCAGGTCCCGGTCCACGGGAATATCCAGCGCCTCGTAGGCCTGTAAGATCTCGGAAAGGTCCTCCCAGCCTCGGGCGGTGACGAACTGCATCCCGTCGGCGCTGGCTTCCACCCGGTAGAAGTTGTCCTTGCGGATGTCCAGATAGGACAGGATGGCCCCGTGGATGCCCCGGCGCACCGCGTACTCCTTCCAGGCGGGATAGTCCTCCTGCACGTCGATGCGCTTGACCCGGTCCAGGGTGACCACGTCAAATTCCCGCACTGACTTGTTGTATTCCGGCGGGTTGCCGGCGGCGGCAATGATCCAGCCCTCCGGCAGGCGCTGGTTGCCGAAGGTCTTGCACTGCAAAAATTGCAGCATCATGGGGGCCAGCGTCTCGGAGATGCAGTTCACCTCGTCCAGAAAGAGGATGCCCTCCTTGCGGCCGGTCTGCTCCATGGTACGCCACACCGATGCCAAAATTTCGCTCATGGTGTACTCGGTCACGGCGTAAGATTTGCCGCCGAAGGTGTGATGCTCGATGAAAGGCAGGCCCAAAGCGCTTTGGCGGGTGTGGTGGGTGATGGTGTAGGCCACCAGGCCGATGTCCATCTCGGCGGCGATCTGCTCCATGATCTGGGTCTTGCCGATGCCCGGCGGGCCCATCAGCAGAATGGGCCGCTGGCGCACCGTGGGGATGCGGTAGCCGCCCAGCTCGTCCTTGGCCAGGTAGGCCCGCACCGTGTTCATGATCTCCTGTTTGGCACGTTTTATGTTCATGGTCTTATGCTCCTTGTGTCAGTTCGTCTTCGTCCAGCAAAAGGCGGATGCCCCAGGGCGGCACCCGCTCCGGGCTGCCCTGCCCCGCCAGCATCACAAAAACCGCGTCGTAGGGCGGGCGCTTGGCGGGGTACACGCCCAGGCCGTCGGTGAAATACAAAAGCCCCCGCAGATGGCGGAACGCGCCCTCGTCCAGCAGCTTCTGCACATGGGCGAACACCGGCCGGAAGTCGGTGGCGCTCTGGCCGATCAGCTCGAAATGCTCCATCAGCGCCGCCAGTTCCTCGGCGCTGGTGATGGTCTGGTCTGCCCGGATCTGGTCGTCACATTGCAGGATGCGCAGGTTGAAGCGCTTGAAAAAGCTTTCGGAATCCCGCAAGATGGCGTAGGTGTAGGCGAGGAAGCTGCGCACCAGCGCGCCGGAAGTGGACATGGAGGTGTCGATGGCGATGACCAGGTCCTGGATGCGGCGGGATTCTTTGGTCTCCAGCGGCTCGATCAGGGGCATGTTGCCGTACCGCCGCAGGCCGTAGGTGTAATAGCCGTAGTCGAAGGAATCCGCATCCAGCTGCATCTCCTCGCCCAGCACCGCAAAGCGGCGCAGAAAGGCTTTGTAGTTGGTCTTTTCCTGGGTCTCCACCCGCAGCTGTTCCAGTACGGCCTCGCCGCCGCTGCCTGCCTCGCTGAGCACCGTTTCCATCTCGGTCTGGATGCGTTCCGCGATCTGCTGCCACTGGCCTCCGGCGGACTGCTCTTCCTCATCGCTTTGGGCCTGGGCCCACAGATGGTGGTCGTCCTCCAAAAATTCCCGGCTCAGGCTGGCCTGTTCCAGGGGTTCCAGCGAATGGCGGCGGAAATAGCGGTAGACCGCTTCGGCGGTGAGCACCTTCATCTCGCTTTGTAAAATGGCGTACCACCGGGCCCGGCGGGGATGGGGCGTGGCCGGGGCAAGGCAGGGATAGGGCAGGGCGTCCAGAATGGACTCCACCGCAATGTCGCAGCTCAGGTCCCACAGGGCGGCATCCCGATCCTTTTGCTTGGCGGGGTGGCGCAGCATGCAGTGGAACAGGCTGTGCAGATAGGCCCGGCAGACCAGCGAGCAGCCCTTTTCGTACCGGAACGCCAGGTACGAGCCGTTGTAAAACAGGGCCTTGCCGTCGGTGGCCAGGGTCTCGGTGGGTTGACTGGTGTCAAAGGGCAGGCTGCACAAAGCAGCGTCCAGAAAGGGCAGGTTTAAATAGAGTTCGTTGCGGGCGGCGGTGAGGATCTTTTGGCCGATCTCCTGCCAAGTTTGGAGTTGCTCCATAGTTTCTCCTTTACAGATCAAAGGACCGGGCTTTCGGTGCGCCGAACCGCCGGTTCTGGTGCTCCAAAAGCAGGCTGAGGGCCTCGGTCTGGCGGCGCTGGCGGGCAAGATCGCACCCGGCGGCCAGGGCGTCCCGGTCCAGCAGTTCCAGCCCCAGGAAGAAGGCCAGCCGGTCGGTCTGCCGGGTCTCCAGCAGATAGTCCAGCGCAAGGGCGCCGTGGCGGGTCAGGCAGTCCCGATATGCGGCCCGGGCGTTCTCGCTCAGCTGCACCGGAAATTCCAGCCGGTCCAGGGCCACCCGCACCGCCAGGCCGAACTCGTGGGTGCGCAGCAACAGGTCCAGGGCCGCGTCGTATTGGGCAAACTGGAACACATGGCCGTCAAAGCTCTGGCGGCACAGGTAGCCGGTGCCCTGGATGTTGTAGTGGAAGATGTGGGGGGCGGCCATCTCTTCGTAGTCTTCGTCGTAGGAAGGGAAGAACAGCCGGCACTCCGGGCCTTCCGGCGGCAGAAAGCGTAGTTCCAGCTCGCCGGAATATTCCTGTAACAGCCCCCGCAGGCAGCGGCAGTTCTGGGGCTCGCCGGCCAGCACCACCTGCCGTAGGGCAAAGCAATTCATAAAGGCATCGGTGCCGATATCCAACAGGCCGCCGCCCGCTTCCAGCCGGGCAAGGGCGGAACAGTTGTAAAAGGCGTAGCTGCCCAGGTGCAGCAGGTCTTCCGGCAGGTGGACCGTATGGATAGCCGCCGCGTCGTGGGCGATGGCTTCCTGCCCGCCGGTGGAAAGCCGGACCGTAAAGGTATCGGGCGGAAGCTGTTTGGGCGGGCGGCTGCTGAAAGCGTAATCCCCCAGCCGCACCACCGGCAGGCCCTGGATGGTGTGGGGCAGAAAGACCTCGGCAGCGGCGCTTTCACAGCGCAGGATGGCGACGCCCTCCGGCTGCCGGCAGCAGGTGAGCAATGCGTCGCACTGGGCGGGCAGAGTGAACATAGCGGGTAAACGCTCCTTTGAAAAAAATAGCGGCAGGGCGCAGAGCGCCAGGCTGCCGCAGGTTGGTTACGGTATAATAGCTGCTCTGCCGCTATTATACCACGGGCCTCACAGGAATCCTTTGCTTGTGCAACAAAATAAAAGAGAGAACAGGACGTTATCCGGCGGACTGCCGCTGCCGCTTTGCAAGGCGCAGCCGCAGCCGTTGCCAGCCGTCGGTCAGCCATTGGGCGGAAAAGGTAAAGGCGAACAGCCGACCGGTGACAGGGTTGCCCAGCAGGGCGCACAGCGCCACGGCGGTGGCCAGAATGGCGGAAAATTCATGCCGGAAGCTGCCATCGAACACCTTTTGCCAGGCAAGATATTTCACAAAAAAGCCGTGGAGCAGAAACACCGGCATGGTGTTGCGGCCCAGCGTGGCCAGCAGAGGCAGGGGCTTGCGGGGCATGCACAGTAGCAGCCACAGGATCCACCCGGCGCTGATGAGAAGCAGCAACAGCCGGATGGACAACGAGTAGTCGGCGCTTTCGTAGGAGTGGCTTTCGTAAAACCAGCTGCTCTGGATGCCCGCCCGCCGCCGCCAGAGCATCCGGCCAGCCAGCAGCACCCACACCGCAAGCCCCAGCCGCAGCCGCCGCAAAAGCACCGGGGAGAGCGCCTGGCCGGAAAGGGGCCGGTGGGCGCACAGATACCCCGACACAAAAAAGGGCAGCAGCACCAGCGTGCGGGAAAGGCTCAGGGAGTAGCCGATGGTGGGGTCAAAGCCCGCCAGCAGGGCCAGGGCAAAGGTGGCGGGCAGCGCCGCCCACCGGGGCTGCAGCTGGTCGATCACCGGCAGCAGCAGCGTCCACAAAGCCATGGACAAAAGATACCACAGCAGCCAGTAGGGCGTGGTGTATTGCAGCGGGCCTTCCCGGTGCAGCAGATACCGGGCAAACAGCAGATACAGCGTTTGGTACACAAAATAGGGGTAGAGGATGCGGCCCAAAAACCGTTTGGCGGAAAACCGGGAAAAATAGCCGGTGCAAAAGGTGAAAGCCGGCATGTGGAAGGAGTAGATCACCCGGTAGAGCCACACCGCCAGCGGGCCTTTGGTGAGCTCCAAAAGATGGCCCAGCACCACCAGAAAGATCAAAAGGCCTTTTAAGTTGTCAAAGCGGGCATCCCGCTGCGGGTCAGCCATTGGGGTCGCCTTCTTCCTGGCAGACGGCCAGCGCCTGCCGTTTGTACCAGTTTGAGCGGGTGATCAGCAGAAACAGCGTTACCATCAGGGCGCTGGCGGCCAGGGTGTCGCTCAAAAAGTGGCGGCCCATCATCATACGGGAGAGGGCCATCCAGCCCACATAGGCCCAGCACCCGGCCCACACAAGGCCCCGGCGCTTGTTCCAGCCGGGGAAAAGGTCGCAGAAAAACACCAGAACGAACACGCCGCAGGCCGCCGCCGTGTGGCCGGAAGGGAAGCTGGTGCCCCCGTTGCCAAAGGGGAACAGCCAGCGGGTGAAGTGCTCAAAATCGCCGTTTTGCAGCATGTCCTCAAAGCGGGTGCGGTTCCACACCAGCTTGCAGACGTAGATGACCACCCAGTGGATCAACAGATACAACGTGCCGCACCAAAGGCCGAACCGCGCCCGGCGGGCGGTGCTGGTGCCGGCAAGGCAGAGGCGCACCACCCAGCCAAGGCAGAAGGCCGTCGCCAGCAGCACCACCGCCGCGTACAAACCGGGATGCCTCACGCCCCGGCGGGCCAGGTGGGTCACCGAGTAATAAGCCAGATACCCCGCCAGGATAAGGCTGGAGGCAAAGGCCGCCAGCCGGGCCGCCCAGGCCCCCGGCCGCAGCCACTGGACGCACAGCCACAGCAAAGCGGGCAGGTAGATGGGGTAAAAGCCGAAGGATTCCATAAAGATGGCCGGAGGATCGTCCGGCTGATAGAGATAGCGGGTGAGGGAAAGGTCAAAAAAGAACGCCGCCGTCAGCCCTGCGCCGAGCAGGCAGAGGCCCAAAACGATCCAGCGGCGGTGGATGGCAGGTTGTTGATACATAGTTTCTCCGTTTCTTGCAAAAGCAGGGGACAAGCCCCGAAAATTGGCCGACTATGATTGTAGCACATCTGTGTCAGGATTGCAAAAAAACGACAAAAAAGCGTGTGAGGTTTTCGCCTCACACGCTTTTGGTCAAAGAAAGGCTCAGCCCACGGGAGCCATCAGCACGGTGCCGGTGCCCCGGTACACGTTCACCAGGCCCTCGCCGGATACCGCGGAGCCCAGCAGGCTGCGGGTGGACTTTTCCACCGTGAAGTTCAAACTGCCGGACCAGGCAATGGCCATGTTGCCGTCGATGCGCAGCTGGTCGTTGTCCAGCCGGAACTCGATCAGCTCGTCCCGGGGAACGGGGCTCTCGATGGCCGCCACGCCGCTGCCGTGCAGCGCCAGGTTGAACAGGCCCTCGTTGCCCAGCGCCGCGCTGGACAGGTTGGTGCGGGCCACCACCTTCTGCTGCACCGTGCCGGAGCAGGCCAAAAACAGGCCGTCGTCCAGCACCAGGCCGTTCCACTGGCCCACGTCCAGCAGGATGATGTGTTTATAAGTAGGCTCCAGCATCAGCTGGCCGCTGCCCTTGTATTCCGGCTTGACGGCGCTTTCCTTGGTGGCTTTGGAGGCCAGGGCCTTGCCGAACAGATCGCCCACGCCCTTGATGCCGGAGGTAGCCTCCACCGCGCCGCTCATCCACTGCATGGCGCCGGCCTGGATGATGTAGCTGTCGCCGTGCAGATCGATGAGCACCTGGCGGCGGCGCACGTTCATCTCGGAAGCGTAGTAGCTGGAAATGGCGTTTTCCGGCAGAACGCTCAGGTCTTTTTCGTATTCCAAAACACGCATGCCGCCCAGCTGATCCACCACGTGGACGTTGGGGTTGTTCAGCAGATTGTTGCAGGTAACCATAAAAAACCTCCTATCGGCGCTTTGGCCTTTTTGATGGGATACTCGCCCCGCCGGAACCATGCCCGGCAGCTTACCTTTATCATAGCATAGTAGAACAGTATATGTAAATGAAAATGAAAACAGCGGGTGAATTTTAGAATTTCTTCCAAAATCCACCCGCTGTTTTTCAGCAGAAAATCAGATGTTTTGCTCTGGGCTGGCGCTGCCGGTCACAGGCCCCGCTCTTTTTTCCAGGCCAGGAATTCCTCAAAGCTGCCGGTGCGGTCCAGGCAGCCCTCCTGCCCCAGGGGGATCTCGATGATGCGGTTAGCGATCTCGTCGATGAACTGGTGGTCGTGGGAGGAGAACAGCAGGTTGCCCTTAAAGGAAGCCAGGCCGTTGGACAGCGCCTGGATGCTTTCCAGGTCCAGATGGTTGGTGGGCTGGTCCAGCACCAGCACGTTGGAATGGGCCATCATCATGCGGGACAGCATGCACCGCACCTTCTCGCCGCCGCTGAGCACCGAGGCGGGTTTGTACACCTCGTCGCCGGAGAAGAGCATCCGGCCCAAGAAGCCCCGCAGGAAGGTCTCGGTGGGATCGGGGCTGTACTGGCGCAGCCACTCGATCAGGTTGCCCTCAAAGCCGTCGAAGAAGGCGGAATTGTCCTGGGGGAAGTAGCTCTGGCTGGTGGAAACGCCCCACTTGAAGCTGCCGGCGTCCGGCTCCATCTCGCCCATCAGGATCTTGAACAGGGCGGTCATGCCCGCCTCGTTGTCACCCACCAGGGCGATCTTGTCGTTTTTGTTCACGGTGAAGGTCACGTTGTCCAGCACCTTCACCCCGTCCACAGTCTTGGTCAGGCCCTGCACGAACAGGATGTCCTTGCCCACTTCACGCTCCGGCTCGAAGCCCACAAAGGGGTACCGGCGGGAGGAGGCGGGCATCTCTTCCAGCTGGATGGAGTCCAGGATCTTTTTGCGGCTGGTGGCCTGCTTGGACTTGGACTTGTTGGCGGAGAAACGCTGGATGAAGGATTGCAGCTCCTTGATCTTCTCTTCCTTTTTCTTGTTCTGGTTGCGGATGAGCTGCTGCATCAGCTGGCTGGATTCGTACCAGAAATCGTAGTTGCCGGCGTACATCTGCACCTTGTTGTAGTCGATGTCCACGGTGTGGGTGCAGACCGCGTTCAAAAAGTGCCGGTCGTGGCTGACCACGATGATGGTGCCGTAGTAGTCCATCAAAAACTCTTCCAGCCAGTCAATGGATTCGATGTCCAGGCCGTTGGTGGGCTCGTCCAGCAGAATGATGGAGGGCTGGCCGAACAGCGCCTGAGCCAGCAGCACCTTTACCTTCTGGCGGCCGTCCAGGGCCTCCATCTGGGCATAGTGCAGGTCGGTGGGCAGACCCAGGCCGCTGAGCAGCTGGTTGACCTCGGTCTCGGCATCCCAGCCGCCCATCTCGGCAAATTCCGCTTCCAGCTCGCCGGCCCGCTCGCCGTCCGCCTCAGAAAAGTCCTCTTTGGCGTACAAAGCGTCCTTTTCTTTCATAATGTCGTACAGGCGGCGGTTGCCCATGATGACGGTCTCCATCACCGAGAACTCGTCGTATTTGTAGTGGTCCTGTTCCAGCACGCTCATGCGGTCGTCCTGCCCGATGGACACGCTGCCGCTGGTGGGCTCGATGACGCCGGAGAGGATCTTGAGCAGGGTGGATTTGCCCGCGCCGTTGGCGCCGATGATGCCGTAGCAGTTGCCGGGCACAAAGTTCAGGTTCACGTTTTTGTACAGGTAGTTGCCCTGGAACTGTAAGCTCACATCATTTACGGAAAGCATAGAGAAACCTCGCTTGTCAATTATTTTTGTGTAAAAGGGGGAGAGCATAGCAAAAGCGGCGGTATCAGGTGATACCGCCGCTTTTCTTTGGTGCGGATGAAGGGACTTGAACCCATATAACATTGCTGTCACTAGAACCTGAATCTAGCGCGTCTGCCAATTCCGCCACATCCGCATGTGTGCGGCGCTGGGGGCTTGCCTCAGCGACGTGTTTTATTATATCACGCATTTTGAAAAATGCAAGACCTTTTTTAAAATTTTTTTGCGATTTTGAAAAAAGGCCGTTTCCGGCAGGGAAAACGCATGTGAACTGGGCTTTTCAAAATTCAATATAATAATAGAGAGGTAAGGGGAAGCAAAGAGTGAGTAGGGGATAAGCAAAAAAATCGACAAGCTCCTAAACGGTGCTTGTCGATTTTTGGAGCAGATGATGGGAATCGAACCCACACAGCCAGCTTGGGAAGCTGGAGTTCTACCACTAAACTACATCTGCATTTGTGGAACAAGTATAAGTATACACCCTCTGCGCCCAAAAGTCAAATAGTTTTCTTCGCCCAAAGCCGACAAGCTGCTCCCGAATACCGCCGAAAAGCCCCGCCCTCTTGCCGAACCGCCCAAAAGGCCGTATACTGGTAAAAAAGGCACCGGGAGGGTACAGAATGAGCAGTAAAACACGTTTTGCCGCCGCACTGATCTGCGGCGTGGCGGTGGTGGCGGTGATCTGGGGCGTGTCCCAGTTTCTCACCAGCACCGGGGTGCAGCAGCTCCCGGCGCCCCAAAGCACAGCGGTTCCGTCCCCCACGCCGGATCCCGCCCAGCAGGCGGCGGACGCCCTGGCCGGCACGAACGAGGCCCTGACGCTGGACTTTCTGCGCTTCTGCGAGGCCCAGTCGCCCGGGCTGTGCAGCCAGATGGCCGCAAAACTGGCGGCAGGGGAGACCTATCAGGACCGCTGGTTCTGGGAGCTGAGTCAAAAGACCCTTCATTATTATCAGGCCCTTTATCAGCAGCCCATGGCGGAAAACGTCCACGACACCGGCAGGACCGGCCTGCCGGTGTCGCTGGCCTTCACCGGGGACGTGAATTTTGCCGATGACTGGTATAACATGCGGCACTATGCCAAAACCGGCGGCATTCCGGACTGCTTTGGCGAAAGCCTTTTGCAGCGGATGCAGGGGGCGGATGTGCTGCTGTGCAACAACGAGTTCGCTTTTTCTGACCGGGGCAGCCCCATGCCCGGCAAGCAGTTCACCTTCCGTGCCAAGACCGCCAACGTGGAGATGTGGCAGCAGCTGGGGGCGGACATTGTGGGCCTTGCCAACAACCATTGCTTTGACTACGGCGAGGAGGCCTTTCTGGACACCCTTTCCACCCTGCAAAGCGCCGGCATCCCCTACGTGGGGGCGGGCGCAAACAGCGAAGAAGCCGCAACGGCCCAGTTTTTCCTGGCGGGCGGCATGAAGATCGGCTATGTGGCCTGCACCCGCGCGGAAAAGTACATCCTCACCCCCGAAGCCGGGCCGGACAGCCCCGGCGTGCTGCGCTGCTACGAGCCGGAGGCCGCCCTGGAAGCCATCCGGCAGGCGAAAGCCCAGTGTGACTATCTGGTGGTGTATGTGCACTGGGGCACCGAAGGCACCACCGTTCTGGAGCGGGCCCAGACCGATCTGGCCACCCAGTTCCAGCAGGCAGGGGCGGACCTGATCGTGGGGGCGCATCCTCATGTGCTGCAGGGGGCCGGCTGGCGGGAGGATGCCCCGGTGTTTTATAGCCTGGGAAATTTCTGGTTCAATATGGAAACGCTGGACAGCGCCCTTTTGGAAGTGGAGCTCTCCGGCCCCTCCGCCGCCCAGGCTCAGGCGCGCCTTTTGCCCTGCATCCAGACCGGCGGCCGCACCAGCCTGGTGGAAGACGAGGCGGAAAAACAGCGGATCTTAAATGAATTGAACGCTGTGATGGAAAGCGGCTTTTTTGACAAAAACGGTGTGCTGCAACAAAAAGAGCATGGACAGACAGTGTAAATATAGCCCGGAACAAGAAAACGCCTTGCGCTGGCGTGCTGAATGTTCAGCCGCCAGCGCAAGGCGTTTGTTTTATGAACAGCGTGATTCAAAAGGAGCTCTTGCACATTGTTCTTTTATTCCGAAGCGTTTTCCGGCGCGGATGCCGCGTCCTGAGAGGCCGGACTTTCGGCGGCATCCAGCGGGTTTCCGTCCGCATCCAGATAGACCCATTGGATGGTATATTCTTTGCCTACGGCGGTGCCCAGATTCATCACATAGTCTGCCAGCAAAGACTGCGCCCGCTGCTGCGCCTGTGCCAGGAGGGCGTGGTCGTTGGAAGCGTTTTCCTGCAGCTGACGCTGAGCATCGGCAAAAGCGGCCACCTCGTCATCTGCATCGATGGCGGCAGAGTCTTTGTCCACAATATAAGAATCCTCGTTCAAAGTAGAAGAATCCACATCGCACTTCAGCACTTTGGCTGCCGGAAGGGTGATGGTGACCTGCGTATCCTTGATCTCCATGGTTACCAGAGAAGCGTCAATCCCCAGCTTTACGACACCGCTGTATTCGATCCAGAAACGCTTATCCTTTTTCCACCAGAGCGCGCCGGAAGCATCTTCCTGCGTGAATTTTGCCACGTTGTGGTAATAGCAGTCCATCACCGCAAGTTCACAGATGGACCGCATCTGGGAGGTCTGGGGCTCCACATCCGGAACAGGGGCTTTTTGGCAGGCGGTACAGGTGAGCAGAGTCATCAGCGCAAGAGAAAGAGCGATCTGTTTTTTCATGTTCGACACCTCCTTATTCCACGGTCACGGTATAGCCGGCATCCAGCTGTTCAACGAACGGATCGACCAGTGCCGTTACAAAATTCACAGCGCTTTGCTGTGCCAGTTCGAGGATGGCGTCCTGTTTTGTACTTTCTGCTTTCACGTCCTCTTCACAGGCTCGGAACGCCTGCTGCGTGATGGTGGAACTGTTGGCCTTTGTGTTGTAGAAGATGAAATCCAGGGAGGAAATATCCACACTGGGTTCCATGATGTATACCGGGGGCAGTGTGATATGGATCGTTTTGGTTTCTTCGTCCATATCGATATCGATCTTGTCCATGTCGAGGCCGGCGTCCACTCTGGCCTCGTAGGACACATAGTAATCGATTTGATCGGACTTTTCCTCGTTCATTACTTCCGCGATACCGTTATAAACTGCCGTGAAGGTAGAAAGCTCACTGACCTTTACGATCTTTTCCAGTGTGGGAACGGTGAGGACTTCCGGCTTGTTTTCTTTGTCATTCCCTGCAATCAACAGGGGGGCTGCCACCACTGCCGCCACCAAGGCAAAGGTTATGGCCCCGGTGATGGCTTTTTGGAGGACAGTAAGGCCCATCCATCTTTTTTTCACTTCGATCTTCTTCATAGGAATACACTCCTCTTCCTTTTATTATGGCAATGCACACTGCCATAACAGCCGCTGTAAATTTCGCGATACACCTCTCAAGAAAGGGCACATACTGTGTTTCAGTTTAACACATTTAGATGAACGGTGCAACGAAAAAAGGGCTTGTGGTACTCTTGGCGGGGCAGAACATTGAAAAAACACAGTGCCCCACCACAAAAAATTTACAAATTCCCTGGGAAAAGAGCCCGGCAGCCGTTCCGCTGCCGGGTTCTTTGTGCTATAATCGAACATGCAGGCCGCTTTTGCAGAATAAAGCGAATCGGCGGCCGTTCCCAACCATATGACAGGATCCCTCATTAAAAAGGAGGTTTTTATCATGATAACCTGCAGCAAGACAGGGATGTATTACGCAAACGGCCAGTGGGTAGCGGCGGACGGCGAAGCGCCGGCCAAGCTGGCGGCCCTGGGCTTTGACGAAAAGGCGGTGGCAAACGCCAAGACCGGCACCATCGCCTGGGGCATTTTGCAGGCCCACAACCAAAGCGGCGACACCGAGGCTCTGAAGCTGAAATTCGACGCCATGGCCAGCCACGACATCACCTTCGTGGGCATCGTGCAGACCGCCCGGGCTTCCGGGCTGGAAAAGTTCCCCATGCCCTATGTGCTCACCAACTGCCACAACAGCCTGTGCGCGGTGGGCGGTACCATCAACGAGGACGACCATCTATTCGGCCTGTCCGCCGCCAAAAAGTACGGCGGCATCTTCGTGCCGCCCCATCTGGCGGTCATCCACCAGTATATGCGGGAGATGTACGCCGGCTGCGGCAAGATGATCCTCGGGTCGGACAGCCACACCCGTTACGGCGCGCTGGGCACCATGGCCATTGGCGAGGGCGGCGGCGAGCTGGCAAAGCAGCTGCTGGGCCGCACCTATGACGTGGCCCGGCCCGGCGTGGTGGCGGTGTACCTCACCGGCAAGCCCGCCGTGGGCGTCGGCCCCCAGGACGTGGCCCTGGCCATCATCGGGGCGGTGTTCCAGAACGGCTATGTAAAGAATAAGGTCATGGAGTTCGTCGGCCCCGGCATCGCTCAGCTGCCCCTGGAATACCGCAGCGGCATCGACGTGATGACCACCGAGACCACCTGCCTGTCCAGCATCTGGTGCACCGACGAGATCACCCGGGAGTATCTGGCCCTGCACGGCCGTGCGGCGGATTACAAGCCTCTGGCCCCGGCGGCGCTGGCCTATTACGACGGCCTGGTGGAGGTGGACCTGTCCAAAGTGCGTCCGATGATCGCCCTGCCCATGCACCCCTCCAACGTGTACAGCATCGAGGAGCTGAACGCCAACCTGGAGGACATCCTGCACAAGACCGAAGAGGACTGCAAGGCCCTGATGGGCGGCAAGGTCCAGCTGGATCTGGTGAGCAAGATCGAAAACGGCAGGCTGCGGGTGGATCAGGGCGTGATCGCAGGCTGCGCCGGCGGCATGTATTCCAACATCTGCGAGGCGGCCGCCATCCTGAAAGACCACACCGGCGGCAACGGGGAATACGCCCTCAGCGTATACCCCTCCAGCCAGCCCACCATGATGGCGTTGATGAAGAACGGCGCTCTGGCCAGCCTGATGGCGGGCGGCGCCACCATCCGCACCGCCTTCTGCGGCCCCTGCTTCGGCGCGGGGGACGTGCCCGCCAACGGGGCGCTGAGCATCCGCCACACCACCCGCAACTTCCCCAGCCGGGAAGGCTCCAAGCCCGGCAGCGGCCAGATCGCCGGCGTGGCGCTGATGGACGCCCGCTCCATTGCGGCCACTACCCGCAACGGCGGCATCCTGACCCCCGCCACCGACATTGACTACGATCCCACCATCTCGCCCTACGAATTTGACGATTCCAGCTACCGCAGCCGGGTCTATTCCGGCTTTGGCAAGGGCAATTACGACGAGCTGCTGCGCCTTGGGCCCAACATCAAGGATTGGCCCGCCATCCAGCCGCTGCCGGAAAACCTGCTGCTCAAGGTGAGCAGCTACATCACCGACCCGGTGACCACCACCGACGAGCTGATCCCCAGCGGCGAGACCAGTTCCTACCGTTCCAATCCTCTGGGCCTGGCAGAGTTCACCCTGAGCCGCAAGGACCCGGACTATGTGTCCCGGGCCAAGGCGGTGCAGGCGGAGGAAGCCGCCCGGGCCGCCGGGCAGGCCAGCGGAGAGCTGCTGCGGCAGATCCGTCTGGTGCCGGGCTGCAGTGATCTGAGCTGGCAGCAGGTGGGCATCGCCTCCACCATTTATGCGGTGAAGCCCGGCGACGGCTCGGCCCGGGAACAGGCCGCCAGCTGCCAGCGTGTGCTGGGCGCCGGGGCGAACATCGCGGTGGAATACGCCACCAAGCGGTACCGCTCCAACCTGATCAACTGGGGCATGCTGCCCTTCCAGCTGGCAGGCCCCACTCCCTTTGGGTTAAACGACTACATTCTGGTGCCCAACATCCGCCAGGCGGTGCAGGGCGAGCTGAGCCACATCCCGGCCTTTGTGCTGGGGCCGGACGGCTGCCGGGAATTCCCCCTGTCCATTGCGCCTCTCACGGCGGACGAGCGGCAGATCCTGTTGGACGGCTGCCTGATCAACTACTATAAGAACCACTAAGCAATAAAAGAATTGAAGACCGGTTTTCTGCTTTTTTAAGCGGGAAGCCGGTCTTTTTTGCAGAAAGTGGTCCTCAAAAAAATACAAAAAGCAGAACAAGTTCTGCGAATTTCGGCTTTTTGGTGGGAAAAATAGACAAATCAGCAGATTTTGGGTGGCATTTTCCATACAATTGGTAAAACGGGCGAAGAAGCAACAATTTTCGCCATTTTAAAGCGGTACAATACTAATTAAAGGCACGGTCACCGGGCTTGAATTCCCCAGGACCGGGCCAAGCGATTTTAGGAGGGGAGCTTTAGCATGACGTTTACAGTGGTGACGACCGAAGAGATCGACGTGACCGGAAGCCGCGTGCTTATGTTCGGACTGGCGGTCCCGCAGGGGGAGACCTTTGCGGCCATCAGCCCTCACAAAAGCCAAGTGGAAGAGATGGCACGCATCTTGAACAGCAGCGGCGTCGCCCCGGAGCACCAGCGGGATCTTTTGGAGGATATGGTGCAGCAAATCTATTTACCCTGAGGACAGAATGAGAACATCCAGATCAAAGCGAAAAAACTCTCTGCAAACGGCCAGCGGCCAAAAGTTGCAGAGAGTTTTTTGTTTTGTAATAAAAGCATTCTTTTCGTTTGGTAAAAAGTATGCTATAATAGTACAAAATCGTGCAAAATCATGCGTTTTTTGCAAAGCAAGGAAAGTGAGGCCAGCCATATGCCGGGCGATCTGCATACCCATACCACATTTTCAGATGGTTCCCTGAAAGCGGACTGCCTGCCCCGGCTGGCGGCCCGGGCGGGGCTGAGCCATCTGGCTATTTCGGACCACGACTCCATGCATTCGGTGCGGTACGGCTATGCCAATTCCCTGCGGGAGGGCGTGCGCCTCATTCCTGCCACCGAGTTGACGGCCTTTGACTTTGAGCGCCGGCGGCGGGTGCATCTGCTGTGCTACTGGCCGGACGAAAACTGCCCGGACCTGATCGCCCACTGCGAGCTGATGGCAAAACGCCGCAATGCGGTGTGTACCCAGAGCGCCAAAGAGCTGGAAGCGCTGTATCCCCAGTTCAAGCTGGAGGACGCCCGGGCCTTTGCCCAGGACGGCGGCGTGTTGTATAAATCCACCCTGATGAAGGTGCTGTGCGACTACGGCCTGGCGGACGGCATCTACAACGAGACCTACCGGCAGCTGTTTGGTTCCAAGGGCGGCAAGGTGCTGCACGACCCGGAATACCAGACGGTGGACCAGGTGCTGGAAGTCATCCGCAGAGCCAGGGGTGTGGCGGTGTTCGCCCATCCCAGCGTGTACGACAGCATGGAGCTGGTGACCCAGCTGGCCCGGGCGGGAAAGATCGACGGCGTGGAGATCGAGCATCCCCGCAACAGACCCGAGGACAAGCAGGCGCTGTACCAGCTGGCCCGGGAATGCGATCTGATCGTCACCGGCGGCAGCGACTTCCACGGCCGGAACAGCCGCACGCCCCGGGCGCTGGGCATGTGCCAATGCGGCGACGACCAGATCCGGCGCATCGAAGCAGTGGCCCGGCAGCGAAAGGGCTGAAACGCGGCTCCCACCACAGAATGACCCGGGCGGCCTCTTGGCCACCGGTCAGAAAAGCGGCGGGCCGCTGTGGCCTGCCGCCGGATAAATTGCGAGCAAGGAGAAAAAGAGCAAAATGACCTATACCTATCAGAACAAAGGGGTGTGCTCCCGCAGCACCACTGTCACCCTCAGCGAGAGCGGCATCATCCAGGAAGTAAACGTTGTGGGCGGCTGCAACGGCAACCTGAAGGGCATCTGCCAGCTGCTGCAGGGCATGCCCGCCGCCGAAGCCATCCGCCGCATGGAGGGCACCCACTGCGGCCCCCGGGCCACTTCCTGCCCGGACCAGATCGCCAAGGCCCTGAAAGCCGCCCTGGCCGAATCCGGTAAGTAAATCCGTTTTATGGAAAGATCCCCGTTTGGGCCGAATGCCCAGGCGGGGATCTTTTGTGCCTTTTTTGCCACATTGTTTGTGTTTGAAGCCGGGTCCGCCCGCCCATACTGCCCTGTGAACGTTAACGAAGAAAGGGGAACGGCGATGCGATACCGTTTTAAAGGTTTTTCCCGCCCGGCAGCAAAGATGCTGAACCAGGCGCTGATCATTGCGGGCCAGCAGGGGCAGCGGCAGGCCAGCACGGGCCACATCCTGCTGGCCATCTTAACAACAGGGCAGGACCCGGCGGCTTCGCTGCTGCGGGCAAAGCGGGTGAACGAAGCAAAACTACAGGGCAAGATCCGCCAGCTGGAAGGCGGCGGGGTGCGCAAGCTCAGCCCACGGGACTTTTTGCCCGAGGCCTGCAAAGCGCTGGACTTTGCGGTGCTGGGGGCCCATGCCGCCCGCATGAAGGAAGCCCAGTGCGAGCATGTGCTCTGCGCCATTTTGGAGGACCAGAACAGCACCGGCAGCCAGTGGCTGCGCCAGCTGGGGGTGAACGTGGCCGAGGCCGCACGGGAATGCCGCCAGCTGTCCGGCCAGTTGGTGCTGCCCATCCAGCCCAAAATGAGCGTGGGGTCCGGCCGGGGCGGCAAAGCCACCGAAAAATACAGCAAGGACCTGACCCGGCTGGCGGCGGAAGGCGGCATGGACCCGGTGCTCTGCCGGGAACAGGAGCTGGACCGGATGGTGGAGATCCTCTGCCGCCGGCAGAAAAACAATCCCTGCCTGGTGGGGGAGCCGGGCGTGGGCAAGACCGCCCTGGTGGAAGCCCTGGCCCAGCGCATCGCAGCCGGCCGGGTGCCGGATCTTTTGCAGGGCAAACGGCTGCTCAGCCTGGATATGGCCCTGTTGGTGGCGGGCACAAAATACCGGGGCGATTTTGAGGAGCGGTT
Source organism: uncultured Oscillospiraceae bacterium (assembly GCA_949291395.1). Classification (GTDB taxonomy): domain Bacteria; phylum Bacillota; class Clostridia; order Oscillospirales; family Ruminococcaceae; genus Allofournierella. Next base: position 41,415 of record CASEVW010000110.1, read on the forward strand.
CAAAAACTTATTGGAGGAGGTGTGCCGGGAGGGCGGCACCATCCTGTTTGTGGACGAGATGCACACGCTGGTGGGGGCAGGCGCGGCGGAAGGGGCCATTGATGCGGCCAACATCCTGAAACCCCTGCTGGCCCGGGGCGATTTGCAGATGATCGGGGCCACCACCCAGGAGGAATACCGCCGCTGCATCCAGAAGGACGCGGCGCTGGAACGGCGGTTCGGCCTGGTACAGGTGGAGGAGCCCACCCCGGCCCAGGCGGCGCGCATTTTGCAGGGGCTGGCCTCCCGCTACGAGCAGTACCACCAGGTACGCCTGCCGGAACAGACCCTGGCAGCGGCGGTGCAGCTGTCGGTGCGGTATCTGCCGGGGCGTTTTCTGCCGGACAAAGCCATTGACCTGATCGACGAGGCCGCCGCCGCCCTGCACATCCAAAGCCAGGGCCAGCCCCTCGTACCGGTGCTGAAACCGGAGCATGTGGCCCGTGTGGTAGCCCGGGCCAGCGGCATCCCGGTGCGGCAGGTGGGGGAGGAGCAGCGCCAGAAGCTGGAACGGCTGGAACCCCGGCTGGCGGAAACGGTCGTGGGCCAGCAGCAGGCGGTGAAGGCGGTGGCGGGAGCCATCCGGCGGGCCTGTACCGGCCTGCGGGACGAAAACCGCCCCATGGGGGCTTTTTTGTTTCTGGGCCCCACCGGCGTGGGCAAGACCCATCTGGCCCGGATGCTGGCCAAGCAGTGGTTCGGCTCGGAAAAGGCGCTGCTGCGCTTTGACATGAGCGAGTATATGGAAGCCCACGCCACCGCCAAGCTGATCGGTGCGCCTCCGGGCTATGTGGGCCACGGGGACGGCGGCCAGCTTACCGAAGCGGTGCGCCGCAGGCCCTATGCGGTGGTGCTGTTTGACGAGATCGAAAAGGCCCACCCGGATGCGCAGAACCTGCTGCTTCAAATTTTGGAGGACGGCCAGCTGACGGATTCCATGGGCCGCAAGGCCAGTTTTCGCAACGCCATCGTGCTGATCACCTCCAACCTGGGGGCCAGGCACCTGTGCGGCCAAAGCGGGGCGCTGGGCTTCTGCGCCGGGCGGGCGGCGGCCCTGGAACGGCAGAAACAGCTGGTATTGGAGGAGGCAAAGCGCTACTTCCGGCCGGAGATCCTGGGCCGGATGGACGAGCTGATCGTGTTCAGCCCCCTGGAACAGCCGGAGCTGGAACGCATCACCGAGCAGCTGCTGTGCCAGCTGGAAGAGCGGGCCGCCCAAAACGGCTACCAGCTGCGGCATACCCCGGAATTGACCCAGGAGCTGACCCGCCGGGGGCACTCGGGCTACGGCGCGCGGGAGCTGCGCCGCCAGGTGAGCAGGGCGGTGGAACAGGTGCTGGCGGACAGCATCGCCAGCGGGCAGGCGGTGCGGGGCCTGTGCTTCACCGCCTGCGTGCAGAAC
>CASEVW010000111.1 GCA_949291395.1 uncultured Oscillospiraceae bacterium
CCCCGGCCCGCCCGGCAGCTGGCGGCGCAAAGACCTTCAAGCCCGGCGACGTGGTGGACCACAAGGTCTTTGGCCGGGGCGTGGTGCTGAAAGCCACCCCTGCGGCGGGGGATACCATCGTGGAGATCCGGTTTGAAAAGGCCGGCATCAAAAAGACGATGGCAAACTATGCCCCGCTCACCTTAGTAAAATAATTGTTTGGAGGAATTCCATGTTGAACGTATCCCTGATCGCCTATACTCCGGAACCGGAAAAGGTAGTGGCCGCAGCCGCAAAGCTGTGCTACTCCAATGCGCACATCGGCGATCTGCTGGCGGGCCTGACCCCGGAAAAGAGCCGTGAATTTGTGCAGCGGCTGGCCAAAATGGGCCATGAGAGCCCCACCGAGCACGTCAGCTTCACCTTTGCCATCGAGGGCGTTTCCCGCAGCCTGCTGGCCCAGATCACCCGGCACCGCATCGCCAGTTACAGCGTGCAGAGCCAGCGCTATGTGCGCCTGGACCAGTTTGACTATGTGACCCCGCCGGAGGTGCAGAACGACCCGGAGGCGCTGGAAGCTTTCCAGCAGGCGATGGCCGAGGAAAACGAAAACTACAAGCGCATCGCCGCCATCCTGAAAGAGGGGCACATCCGCCGCCTGATGGCCCAGGGCATGGACGAGGCAGCCGCCGCCAAAAAGGCGGAGAAGCTGGCTATCGAGGATGCCCGCTTTGTGCTGCCCAACGCCTGTGACACCAAAATGGTGGTGACCATGAACGCCCGCAGCCTGCAAAACTTCTTCCGCCACCGGTGCTGCAACCGGGCCCAGTGGGAGATCCGGGAGCTGGCCGACCAGATGCTCCGGCTGGTGTATCCCATCGCCCCCGCACTGTTTGCCATGTCCGGCCCCGGCTGCGTGAAGGGCGGCTGCCCGGAGGGCACCATGAGCTGCGGCGAGATGGCCGCCATGCGGGACAAATACGCCCAGCTGAAAAAGGAGGCGCTTGACCAGTGAAGGGAAAGCTGATCGTGATCGAGGGCCTGGATGGCAGCGGAAAAGCCACCCAGGCAAAAGAACTGGCCCAGGCGCTGAAGGCCCAGGGCCTGGCAGTGATGCAGATCACCTTTCCGGATTACGCCAGCGATTCTTCTGCTCTGGTCAAGATGTACCTGAGCGGACAGTTTGGCAGCCACCCCGAGGACGTGAACGCCTATGCCGCCTCCACCTTTTATTCGGTGGACCGGTTCGCCAGCTATAAAATGAACTGGGGCGAATTTTACCGGCAGGGCGGCGTGGTGATCGCCGACCGCTACACCACCAGCAATGCGGTGCACCAGTGCTCCAAGCTGCCCGAAGAGCAGTGGGATGCCTTTTTGGATTGGCTGTTTGATTTTGAGTATAATAAGATCGGGATCCCCGCGCCGGACCAGGTGATCTATCTGGAGGTGGACCCGGCGGTGAGCCAGGCGCTCATGACCGGCCGCTACCAGGGCGATGAGACCCGCAAAGACATTCACGAAAAAGATTTGCACTATCTGGCACGCAGCCAGCGGGCGGCCCGCTACTGCGCCCAAACCCTGGGCTGGACCACCGTGGCCTGCTGCCAGGACAATGCCATGCGCACCATTTCCGCCATTCATGGGGACGTGCTGCGCGCGGTTAAGGAGACCCTATGTTAAAGTTTACCCCCATTGGACCGCAGGATGCAGAGTGGGTCGCCCCTCTGCTGCACGCCAGCGGCTATATGACCAGCACCTACGCCTTTGTTACCCTGTATATGTGGAGCAGGGCGTTCAACACCCAGGTGGCCCGCTGCGGCGACCACCTGATCGCCCGCAGCGAAAAGGACGGCGGGCTGTATTACCTGTATCCCTCCGGCCACGGCGGCGAAAAGGACGCCATGGATGCCATCATCGCCGACGCCCGCCAGCTGAATAAGCCGGCCCAGCTGTACGGCGTGTCGGTGGAAGCCAAACAGCGGCTGGAAGAGTGGTATCCCGGCTTGTTTGACATCGAAGCCGCCCGGGACGATTACGAGTACATCTATGACCGGCAGGAACTGGCCGAGCTTCCGGGCAAAAAGTTCCAGAAAAAGCGCAATTTCGTTTCCCGTTTCATCCGGGAAAATCCCGACTGGGAGTTCCACCGCCTGACGGCGGAATCCCTGCCTGCCGTGCGCCAGTTCAACAAAGAATGGGCCGCCCTGAACGACAATAAGGACGACCCGGGCATTCAGATGGAGCACCAGGCCATCGAGATGGTGTTCGACCATTTTGACCAGCTGCCCCTGGAGGGCGGCTATGTCACCGCGGGCGGCCGCATCGTGGCGTTTTCCTTCGGCAGTGCCATCAACGACCGCATTTTTGACACCAACGTGGAAAAAGCGCTGTACGATGTGACCGGCGCTTACAATATCATCAACCGGGAGATGGCCCGTGTGGTATGCGAAAAATACCAGATGATCAACCGGGAAGACGACGTGGGATCCGAGGGCCTGCGCAAAGCAAAGCTCTCGTACAACCCCATCATCATCGAGCCCAAATACCGGGCCACGTTAAAGATCTGATCATTGCCGGACCACCGGCCAGGGAGGGGAAAGAGCAGCATGTACCGTGTGGCACAAAAAAGCGATGAAAAGCAGCTGGCTGAGCTGTTTTCATCGGTATTTGGCGACAGCGAAGAAGTCGCCGTCAATATTCTGAGCAAATTTGCAGGCATCGAAAATGTATTTTTGGCACAGGATGGCGATGCGATCATCGCTAGTTTGTGCGCGGTGCCGGTCACGCTGCAGGGGCGCAAGGGCGCTTACTACTACGGCGTGTGCACCCGGCCCGACCAGCGGGGCAAGGGCGTGATGAGCGCCCTGATGGACTTCACCCGCCAGCAGCTGGCCCAGCGGGGCTGGCAGTTTGCGGTTCTCATCCCCGCCAGCCAAAGCCTGTTTGGCTTTTACCAGCAGCGTGGGTTTGAAAAAGCCTTCGGCCTGCGCCGGTTCGAGCGGCCCATCCGCCGCAACCTGTGGGCCCAGGCGGATTTTGACACCGTCACCGCAAAGGGGCTGGAGGCGCTGCGCCGCCAGTATGCGCCGGACAGCGTGTTTTTGAACAATGCGGGGTTCATTCTGGTGCTCACCGACCTGTACACCCTGGGCGGGACCATCGTTTCCAATCAGGACGGCTACGGCATCTATTTTAAAAAGGATGACACGCTGGAATTTGTGGAGCTTTTTGCCGAAGGGGACCGGGCAGCGGAAAAACTGATGGAAGCCGCCCGGGACAAGACCGGCGCGGAGCGCGCGGTGGTCACCCTGGGCGCCCAGCAGAACCTGTTTTTGGGCGAGGGCGCCCCGGTGGATTACGGCATGATCCAGTTTTTTGGCCAGCCCTTTGACGTGCAGGAAAGCTACATGCGCTTAATGCTGGACATGGAATAAGGATGTAAGGCGCAGCGCCGCCGGATAAAATGATCTGGATGGCACTGCCCAAAGATTAAGGAAAGAGCAGGGAAGTTACTATGGCTAGATACCGTCGTGAAACCTACCAAGATCCGAATCCACCCAAAAAGCGGGGCAGCAAGGGCTGCCTTGTGGCGATCATCCTGCTGGTGCTCCTGCTGGCAGCGGCTGCCTTTGCGGCGTTCTCTGTACTGGGGGACATCAACGGCCGGGACGAGCTGGGCCAGGAGGTCACCGTCACGGTGGAGCAGGGCGAAAGCAGCACCTCCATTGCTGAAAGCCTGAAAGAGGCCGGGGTCATCCGATACCCCACCGTGTTCCGGTACTATCTGCGCTACACCGGCCAGGCGGCCAATCTGCAATACGGCGATTTCACTCTGAACCAGGGCGCCAGCTACGACAGCATCATCAGCACCCTGAGCCAGTACGCCAAGCGGGACAGCGTCACCGTCACCTTCCCGGAGGGCATCACCGCCCAGCGCTTTGCCCAGCTGATGGAAGAGGCTGGCCTGTGCACCGCCGAGGAATTTTTGGACGTGGCCAACAACGGCGATTTCAGCCAGTACGAATTCTGGAACGAGATCCCCGAAGACCCTGACCGATTTATGAAGTGCGAAGGTTACCTGTTCCCGGATACTTACGCGTTCTTTGTGGACGACAGCGTGTACAACTACGTGGACAAGCTGTACGCCGAGTTCGACGCAAAAGTTACCCCCGAGATGCGCCAGCGGGCCGACGAGCTGGGCATGACCCTGGAAGAGGTGGTCACCCTGGCCAGTTTTGTGCAGGAAGAAGCCGGCAACGCCGAGGACGCCCGGGTGTCCGCCGTGTTCCACAACCGCCTGGCGGAGGGCTCGCCCTTCCCCCGGCTGGAAAGCAATGCCAGCAGCTATGTGCAGAATCCGGAAGACAACAACTACATCTACAACTGGATCGCCCCTTACTACGGCGGCTGGGAGAACATTCCGCAAAACATCTACAACGCCTATAACACCTACGAGCTGAACGGCCTGCCCGCAGGCCCCATCTCGAATCCGGGCATCGACGCCATCCAGGCGGCCCTGTATCCGGATCAGGAATATCTGGACGGCGGGTACTACTTCTTTGTGACCGACAAAAACGGCCAGTATTACTACGCCAAGACCAAGAGCGAGCACGACGCCAACGTGTCCAAGGCGTTCAGCGTAAAATAAGAAAAATCAATGCAGGGGCGGGCGTGCCGTTTGTTACGAGCGCGCCCGCCCTTATCAAAAGAGAAAGGAATCAAACACTTATGCTTCCCATCCCGGAATTACTTGCCCCGGCAGGCGACCTGGAACGCCTGCGCTACGCCATCCGCTACGGTGCGGATGCGGTATACTGCGGCCTGACGGAATTTGGCATGCGGGCAGCCCCCGGAAACTTCACCCCGGAACAGCTGGCCGAAGGCGCGGCCTTTGCCCACGCCCGTGGCAAAAAGATCTATTTGACCATGAACACGCTGCCCACCAATGAGGAGTTGGAGCGTATCCCCGGCGCCATTCGGGATGCGGTGGCTGCCGGTGTGGACGCTTTTATCGTGGCAGACCTGGGCGTTCTGGCCATGGTCAAAGAGCATGCGCCGGATACAGACATCCATCTGTCCACCCAGGCGGGCATCACCAACTGGGCTGCCGCCAAAGCCGCCTATGATATGGGCGCAAAGCGGGTGGTGCTGGCCCGTGAGCTGGACCTGCAGGCCATTGCCCAGATCCGGGACCATGTGCCGGAGGATCTGGAACTGGAAGCCTTTGTGCATGGCGCCATGTGCATGAGTATTTCCGGCCGGTGCCTGCTCAGCCAGTACATGACCGGCCGGGATGCCAACCGGGGCCAATGCGCCCAGCCCTGCCGCTGGAAGTATCATCTGGTGGAGGAGTCCCGCCCCGGCCAGTTCATGGAGATCGGGGAGACCGAAGAGGGCAGCTACATCCTGAACGCCAACGACCTGTGCACCGCCCCCTTTATCGACCTGATCTGCAAGGCGGGCATCGACAGCCTGAAGATCGAGGGCCGGGCAAAAACCGCCTACTATGTGGCCAGCGTGACCAGCGCCTACCGCAAAGCCCTGGATGCCTTTTTGCAAGACCCTGCCGCTGAGGAGTTTATCTGCCCGGACCAGGTGTTTGAAGAACTGGACCGCACCAGCCACCGGCCCTATTCGCCCGGCTTTTACTTTGGCCGCCAGCAGGCAAGACAGGATACCAAGAGCGGCGGCTATGTGCGCCATTGGGAATTCATCGGCGTGGTGGAAGGCTGGCAGGACGGGATTGCCCAGTGCAGCCAGCGGGGCAAGTTCAACCTGGGGGATACCATCGAGGCCCTGACCCCGCTGGGCGAGTGCATCACGCTGACCCCCGCCTGGATCAAAAACGACCAGGGCGAGGAAGTGGATAGCACCCCCCACGCCACCATGCAGTACACCATCCCCTGCGAAACCATGCTGCCCCAGCACAGCCTGCTGCGCCGCCGGCTGAAATAAGGGCGCGCTGTCTGCAAAAGAGCCTTAAAACGACAAAAACCACATGCAAAGCGTTTTTGCTTTACATTTGGTTTTTCGCTTTGTTGCGCCATTTTCGGCGTAATTTTTTGCTTTTGACCTATTAAAAGAAACAGCTGAGAAAAGCACTTTTCTGAATGCCGAAATACTGTAAAGATGTTTTGCTTTACAGTATTTTAAGCTAAGTTTTGCGGCGAAAAAGAGAGAAAAGCCGCCGCAGCGTCGCCCGGATCCACCGCTTTCTTAGGGGGTCATGGAGCTTTTGTCTCCGGCCTGTTCCAAAAAGCGGACAGCTGGTTTGCCAGTTCGTCCGGACCATAGCAATACCGGCAGTGGGCCCAGTGGGCAGGGAAAAGCCGCCGGTATTGGCTTTGGGCAAAGCGCCCGTCGATCAGCAGCACGATGCCCCGGTCGCTGGCGGTGCGGATGACTCGCCCGGCCGCCTGCAACACCTTGTTGAAGCCGGGGTATTGATAGGCGTAGGCAAAGCCGCTGCCCCGAGTCTCCTCAAAATAATCCCGCAGGATCTCCTGCCGGGGGTTCACCTGAGGCAGCCCCACACCCACGATGGCCGTGCCGATGAGCCGGTCCCCGGCCAGGTCGATGCCTTCGCCGAACACGCCGCCCAGCACGCCAAAGGCCAGCAGCGTCTCGCTGGGGGAGGGGACGAACTGCTCCAAAAAGGACTGCTTTTCGCTTTCCTCCATGCCCGGCTGCTGTACCAGGGTGCGCACTTGGGGATACAATTCTTCAAACCGTTCCTGCACCTGTTTCAGATAGCTGTAACTGGGAAAGAACGCCATATAGTTGCCCACCCGGCTTTGGCACAGCTGGTAAAGATACCGGGCCACCGGCTCGATGCTGCTGTCCCGGTCTTTGTAGCGGGTGCTCACGTCCGCCGCACAGTACAGCCCCAGATTGGCGGCGTCAAAGGGGCTGGGCAGGGCGGCGCACTTTGCCTCGCCGCAGCCCAGAATGTCCCGGTAATAATCCATGGGGGAAAGGGTGGCGCTGAACAGCACCGCACCCCGGCCACTGGCAAAGTTCTGGTCCAAAAATTCGCTGGGGTCCAGGCACAGCTGGCTCACCCGCACCTCCGTCCCATAGGCCGAGATCTGGGTCACATAGTGGTCGTCATAGGTCTCCGCCACCCGCAAATAGGCCCGCAGATCAAAATAGAGGGTGAGCATCTGGTCGTGCAGCTCGCCCTCCCGGTGCTCCTCCAGCCATTCTTCCAGCGGGGCGTTCATCCGGCTGATCAGACGGTTCAGCTCGGTGCGGGCCGGCTTTTCAAAAAAGGTGCGGCCGGGCTGCTCGTCACATTGATGGCGCATCTCGATGAAGGCGTTGTTCAGTTTGTTCAATGCGGTCTTCAGTTTGCTGCGGCCCTTGCCCAGCGCCTTTTTGGCTTCGTGGACCTGGCTTTTGGTCAGGCTGGCGGAGTGCATTTCCCGGGCACGGTCCGGCAGGTTGTGGGCTTCGTCCACCAGGAACAGATAATCGCCGCCGCTTTCAAAAAAGCGCCGCAGGCTGACCACCGGGTCAAACAGATAGTTGTAATCCCCCACGATCACGTCGCACCAAAGCGAAAGATCCAGCCCCAGCTCAAAGGGGCAGACCTTGTACTGCTGGGCCAGCTGTTCCAGGTCCTGCCGGGTAAAGACGTTTTGGTCCAGCGCCTGCCACAGCACATCCCGGATGCGGTCATAATAGCCGTTGGCATAGGGGCAGGATTCCGGGATGCACTCCCGCTTTTCCAGCATACAGATGGTGTCCTTGGCGGTGAGGGTGATGTTCTTCACCGGCAGGTCCGGCCAGTCCCGCCGCAGAAGGGCAAGGGCGCTTTCCGCCGCCTGGCGGGTGGTGGTGCGGGCGGTGAGATAAAAAGCCCGCTCGCCGCAGCCTTCCCCCACGGCCTTCAGGGCGGGGAACAGAGTGCTGATGGTCTTGCCGATGCCGGTGGGCGCCTGGCACAAAAGCCGTCCGCCGTCCCGAAAGGTGCGGTATACGGCGCCGGCCATGGCGTACTGCCCAGCCCGGTATTCGGCAAAGGGAAAAGCGAGCCGCCGCAGCGCCTCGTTGCGCTGCTGGGTCCAGCGGGCGGCCCGCTTTGCCCAGGGGGCGTACTGGCGCAGCAGGTCCGTTACAAAATCCTCCAGTTCCTGGCGGGTGTACCGGCGGCAAAAACGCACCGTCACCTCTTCGTCCACCTGGTAATAGGTCAGCTGCACGGCGGTCTGTTCCAGCTCGTTCTGCCGGGCGTAGATGGCCGCATACACCTGGCCCTGCGCCCAGTGCACCGGCTTCATGTCCTCCTGGATCTGATCCAGCGGGATGGTCACTGTTTTGATCTCGTCAATGGTGACGGTGCCCTCCTCGCCGGTAAAAATGCCGTCCGCCCGGCCGTCCACCAGATAGGGCACCTGCTCCACCTGATACTCCTGTTTCAGGTAGACCTCCGCCTCATAGCCCGGCCCTGCCTGCTTTTGCAGCTTGCGGTGGATGCGTGCTCCCTCATTGGCCCGGTCAAACCCGGAAAACCGGCTGTCGATGCTGCCGGTCTGCATCAAAAATTCCACCAGCTGCCGAACCGACAGATGGACCTGTTCCATGCGCGTTGCCTCCCTGCGTGTGATACTGCCTTTTATTGTACCACAAAAACGCCGCCAGCGTCACCGGCTGCCAAAAAGCGTCTCCACCAGGCGGTCGCCCATTTTATCCACTTCCTGAAAATCCACGGCGTTTTGATAGTATTGCTCCAGCTCGTCGTGGCTGGCCTTTGCCTGACGCTGGGCCTCGCTGGCCTGGTCCAACAATTCCTGGGCTGCCCGCTGGTTGAACCGCAGCCGCTTTTTGCGGCCCCGCAAAGCGTCCTTGGGGGCAAAGCGGGTGCAGTGGATGTTTTTCTGCCCGTCAAAGGCCATGGTGTGCCAGTGGTTGCTGGTCAAAAACGCCAGGTTCCGTTCCGGGATGAACAGGTGGTCCACCGCATCCTGCTGCAAGGGGCAGCGGCAGGTGATGACATGGTAACCCCGTTCCAGGGCATGGCGGCGGAGCATCGCCAGCAAAAGGGGAGCGGCCCCGCCGTACTGGTCGTGAAACACCACCTTATCCTTTGCCAGCGCCTCGATGGTGTTAAAGAACACCAGCCGCCCCTTGGGGGTCACGGCACTGAGCAGCCGCACTTCCTCCCGGCCTTCCCGGTCGGTGGAGGGCAGATACCGCATGGCCAGCCGTGCCGCATAGGCGCGCATCTTCTGCTCGTCCAGCGTGGCAAGCGCCGTGCGGCGGCTGTCCTGCAACAGGCCTGCCGCAGTGGAGATGTACTGCGCTGCCCGTTCCTGCAAGCTTTTGCAGCGGCGGAACAGGGCGATGATCTGCAGGCGCTCCTGCCGCAGCCGCTGCGGGTCCATGGTGTGGTACAGATCCACCACCTGCTGCACCGCACCGGGATAGGCCGGTTCCAGCACATGGGGGGCGGTGGCGTCCAGCACTGCGGCAGAGGGCGCTTGCAGGATCACCCCGTCCAGGCTGTCCGGGTCCGAAGAACAGTGGATGCGCTCCACCGGCAAAGGGCTGGAGGCGGCGATGCGCCGCATCAGGGTGCTTTTGCCGCAGCCGGGCCCTGCTTTCAGCAGATACAGTTTCCGGCCCGGCTGGGCCTCCAAATCGGAAAAATAGCTGCGAAAGCCGCCCGGGCCCACCGCACCCAGAAAAAAGTCAACGTTCGTTTTCAAATATTCCATCCGGTAACACCTCGCTTTTGGCCTATGATATGCCAAAGAAAGGCAGGTGGTTCCAAAAACGCCAAAGGGACGGCGGATTGCAAGCCGCCGCAAAATTTGATATAATCTAAACACGTTCAACCGAAGAGACGTGAGAAAGAGAGGAACGATATATGGATCGCAAGGTAACGGGCATTGTGGGATATCTGACCTTGATAGGCTGGCTGGTGGCATACCTGGCCGGCGACCGGGAGGGCGCACGGTTCCATCTGAACCAGGCGCTGGTGCTGAATCTGGCCTCGGTGGCGCTGAACATCGTGGGCTTTATCACCGGCTGGATTCCCCTGGTGGGCTGGCTGGTGGGCCTTGTCCTCGGCTTGGCAAACTTTGTGCTGTTCATTTTCTGGGTCATGGGCCTGGTATACGCCGTGCAGGAACAGGAGACCCCGCTGCCGGTGATCGGCGGCATCCAGCTGCTGCACTGAGCAAACGGATCACAAAAAGGCGGAGGAGGGAAAACCTCTTCCGCCTTTTCCTTTTACTTGCGGTATGAGAAAAGGGGCTGTTGCAAAACAGCCCCGAAAGAAAAAGAGAGATCGGCTTCCCCGAAAAGGGTTGCCAATCTCTCTTTTTTGTTGTAAGTTGAAACTACCATGAAGCAACTACAACGAGGTAAGTATAACAGAAAGGCTGA
>CASEVW010000112.1 GCA_949291395.1 uncultured Oscillospiraceae bacterium
CTATGTGGACTCGGACGACCTGCTCCATCCGGATTTCCTCAAGACCCTGTACGAGGCCATCCAGCAAAGCGGCTGCCCCCTGGCGGCCTGCGGGGCGGTGTGCATCGACGAAAACGGCAATAAGCTGGACCGGGGCGTCACCCTGCCCCCGGAATATCTGGGCCGCCGGGACGCGCTGGAGCAGTTTAAAGACGTGTTCCAGAACGGCGGCATGTACGCCATGGTCACCTGGAACAAGCTGTACGACGCCCGGCTGTTTGAGGGCGTGCGCCACGACGAAAGCATGTTCTACGGCGACGACGCCAATATTATGGATAAGATCTACGACGGCAACCAGATCGTGCTGTCCAACGAACCCCTTTACTACTACCGCACCCGCACCGGCAGCATGACCGCCGCCACCTTCTCCGCCCGGCGGCTGGACGATCTGCGGCTGTACGGCGGCTGGGTGGACTTTTTCGCCCACAAGCCCGGTTATGAAGACCTGGCCCAGTGGGCGGTGGCCCGCTACTGGCAGGTGTTCTACCTGTTTTACGTGCACGCTAACCAGGCAGGCCCCCTGTCGGCGGATCTAAAAGAGGGCTTTGCCCATCACAAGAAAAAGCTGAACGGGCTGCTGCCCGCCATTTTGAAAAACCCCCACGTGCCCGGCTTTGAAAAGCTGCGGGCGGTGCTGTTCTGTGTAAGCCCCGCGCTGTGCTACAAGCTGGCCGCCGCCCGGGGCCAGCTGGAGAAAAAGGAGGTCTGAGCCATGCAAACGCCCCTTGTGAGCGTGATCGTGCCCATTTATAAGGTGGAAGCCTTTCTGCCCGCCTGTGTGGAGAGCCTGCTGGCCCAGACCTTCCGGGATTTTGAGCTGATCCTGGTAAACGACGGCAGCCCGGACGGCTGCGGCGCCCTCTGCGATGCCTTCGCAGAGCGGGACGCGCGGGTGCGGGTCATCCACCGGGAAAACGGCGGTCTTTCCGCCGCCCGCAACTCCGGCCTGGCCATTGCCAGGGGCGAGACCATCGCCTTTGTGGACTCGGACGACCTGGTGCACCCGGACTATTTGCAGCAGCTTTACACCGCCCTCACAGGCAGCGGAGCGGACATGGCTGTCTGCGCCGTGGAGGACGTGGACGAGGACGGTGAGAGCCTGGCTTCGCCCCAGTTCACCCGGCCTTCTGCTGCCGGCACCTTTTCCGGTAAGGAACTGCTGGCAGAATTTTTCGGGGCCAACGCCACCTACTATACCGTGGCCTGGAACAAGCTGTACAAACGCTCGCTCTGGCAGACCTTGCGCTACCCGGAGGGCCTCATCCACGAGGACGACGCGGTGGCCCACCGGCTTTACTGGGCCTGTGAGCGGGTGGTGTGCCTGGACGCGCCCCTTTACCGCTACCGGCTGCGCCAGGGCAGCATCTGCCGCACCGGCATCACCCCCGGCAGTTTTGACGGCGTGACCGCCCATGCGGACTGGTGCCGCTTTTTCCGGGACAATGGCCTGGACAGATCCCTGCTGGACAAGGCTCTGGCCGGGTGCTTCCGGCGGTATCTTTCCCTCTGCGCCCAGGCCCAAAGCCAGCTGACCTGGCCCATCGCCGCCCGCTGGCATGGCGTGCAGACGGAACTGCGCTTTCTTTTCCCCCTTTTGAAGGACTGCGGCGAGCTGACGCTGGGCGAAAAGCTCAGCTGCCTGCGGTGGTGTACCCGCCCCCTGCCCCTGCCTTCCAAAACCGATAAAAAGCGGGTGGCGCTGCTTTTGCCGCCGAATCTGCCCGTGCCCGCCGTAAAGGGCGGGGCCGTGGAAGGGCTGGCCACCCAGCTGGTGGAGCAAAACCAGCTGCACCAGGAACTGGAGCTGGCGGCCGTCTGTGTGCAGGACGAGGCCGCCGCCGTGGCATCGGCCCGTTACCCCACCACTGTTTTTTGCTTTCTTCCTCCCGCCGGGCGGCTGCAAACGCTGCTTCACAGCCTGCGGTACCGGCTGGGCGGGCTGGTGGGCCGTCCGGTCCACTGGAATGTTTACTACCGCCAGCCCCTGGGCTTTTTGCAGGCCCTTCAGGCGGACCGCCTGGTGGCGGAAGGGGGCGACCTCACCGGCTGGCAGCAGGCCGCCCGCCGGTTCGGCCCCCAGCGGATGGCGGTCCATCTTCATGGTCTGACCCATTCTTCTCCCCTGCTGGACCGCTGCTACGGCCATGTGCTGGCCCTCAGCGAGTACATCCGGGGCCAGTGGCTCTCCACCAGCGCCCTGCCGTCGGAAAAAGCCATCCTTTTGCATAACTGCATCCCGGTGGAGCGGTTCGCCGCCCAGCCAGACAGCCAGGTCCTCCATGCGCTGCGCCGCCAGCTGGGCTACACGGACACCGACTTCATCGTGCTGTTCTGCGGCCGTTTGGAAGAAGATAAGGGCGTACACAAGCTGGTGGAAGCCATCGGCCTTGTAAAAGACCCTTCGGTGCAGCTTTTGGTGGTGGGCGGCTCCTTTTTCGGCTCGTCCCAGGCCACCGAGTTTACCCGCCGGCTGGAAGCTCTGGCCGCTCCCCTGGCCGGGCGCATCCGCTTTACCGGCTATCTGCCCGCCGACCAGCTGCCCCTTTACTATCACCTGGCAGACGTGACGGTGATGCCCACTTTGGTGGAAGAGGCCGCCGGTCTGGTGGCGGTGGAAGCCATGGCGGCGGGCTGCCCCCTCATCGCCACCCGCTCCGGCGGTCTGCCGGAATATGTGGCGGGCAGCGGCGCCGTTTTGCTGGAACGAGACGAGCGGCTGCCCCAGGCCATTGCAGAAAACCTGCTGGAATTAAAAAACGACCCGGAACGCCGCCAAACGATGGCCGATGCGGGCCGGGCACGGGCGAAGGATTTTTCCGCCCCCCGCTATTACCAGGCGTTCTGCCAGGCAGTGCGCCAGATGGAGGAATGAACCATGGAACGGATCAGCGTGATCGTGCCGGTGTTCAATGCGCTGGCTTCTCTGCCCCGGTGCGTCAAGAGCATTCTGGAACAGCAGGGCCCGCCTCTGGATCTGGAATTGATCCTGGCGGACGACGGTTCCACCGACGGCAGCGGCGGCCTGTGTGACGCCTTTGCCCTGGCGGACGACCGAGTGAGGGTGATCCACCAGCAAAACAGCGGGGTCTCCGCCGCCCGCAACGCCGGCCTTGCCGCCGCCAGCGGCCGGTGGGTGGTGTTCGTGGACGCGGACGACGCCCTGGCC
>CASEVW010000113.1 GCA_949291395.1 uncultured Oscillospiraceae bacterium
ATACTCTTACTCATGAGGGACAGAGCTCCTTTCTTGGGTGTGTTGGTGTCGCAACTTAACTATACCCTATGAAGGCTCTGTCCTTCTACTTTTTTATTTGCTTTTTTGCTCTACTGTCCAACATGTATTGTAGCTCTACAGTTTGGCAAACCTCAGACCGATCTGACCATTCCGTTTTTCGCCCGGGCATGCTATAATGACTGTGTATGCACATTTAAAAGGTTCCCGCGGCCGGCGGGGCGCAGTGCCGCGCCCAAAGCCGGGCGGGAGAGAAACGGAGAATCTTACCTATGTTATACAGTGAGCTGAAATGCAGCCCGGAAATTTTGCAGGCGGTGGAGCAGATGGGCTTTACCGAAATGACCGAGGTGCAGGAAAAGGCCATCCCGGTGATGATGTCCGGCAAGGACGTGATCGCCAAGGCCCCCACCGGCACCGGCAAGACCTGCGCCTTCGGCATCCCCATCATCGAGCGGGTGGATCCGGACAAAAACCAGCCCCAGGCGGTGATCCTGGCCCCCACCCGTGAGCTGGCCCAGCAGATCGCCGAGGAGCTGAAACAGCTGGCCCAATTCCTGCCCAAGATCCACATCGTCTGCGTGTACGGCGGCGCCAACATGCAGCGCCAGGCCGAGAAGCTGAAAAAGGGCTGCCAGATCGTGGTGGCCACCCCCGGCCGCCTGATGGACCATATGCAGCACAAGAACATCGATGTGCGCAGCGTGACCAGCATCGTGCTGGACGAGGCGGACGAGATGCTGAACATGGGCTTTTACAAGGACGTGCGCAAGATCATCGACGCCATGAAGGCCCGCAAGAGCCTGTGCATGTTCAGCGCCACCATCAGCCGTGAGGTGATGGACATCGGCTGGCTGTACCAGCGGGACGCGGAGGAGATCAGCGTGCAGCCGGTGCTGGAAAGCCAGCCCAAGATCCACCAGTACATGCTGCTCACCACCGGCCGCAACAAGCTGGCGGACCTGGCCCAGATCATCATCTCCGGCCAGTATAAGCGGGTGATGGTATTCTGCAACACCAAGTTCACCACCGCCATCCTGACAAACCAGCTGGCCCGGCTGAACTTTGTGGTGGACTGCCTGCACGGCGATTTGTCCCAGGGGGATCGGAACAAGATCATGGCCAGCTTCCGGGAGGGCAAGATCGCGGTGCTGGTGGCCACCGACATCGCCGCCCGGGGCATCGACGTGGACGACGTGGACGCCGTCATCAACTACGACGTGCCCGGCGCCAACGAGCACTACACCCACCGCATCGGCCGCACCGGCCGCGCCAAGCGGGAGGGTGTTTCCTACCTGCTGTACACTGCCGAGGAAAAGCGCCGGGTGGAGGAGCTGCTGCGCCTGACCCGCAACGAGGCGGTGCCGGTGCACTGGGACGAGGAGCACAAAAACCTGGTGGAAGAAAAAGTGGAAAAGGTGGATAAATTCCAGATCCGCAGCTATTTCTGATTGTTTGAAAACCGAAATTTTTGCTTCTGTGCCTGTGGGGCTGTAAAACAGCCCCACGGGCCTTTTTGTTGTTTAACGATTGTTTAAATTTGGTTTATCATGGTTTTAAACAGGGTGGATACACTGAAAGCAGAACAACAAAAACGGAGGGACGATTACCATGCAGCAGCGATTTTCACCCAGTGCGGAACAAGGGCTGACCGATGCCCAGGTGCAGGAAAAGATCCGCCTGGGGCGGCAGAACACGCCGCCGGAAAAAACCATCCGGTCCTCGGCAAGGATCGTAAAGGACAATGTGTGCACCTTGTTCAACCTGTTCAATCTGCTCATTGCCATCGCCCTGGGCCTGGTGGGGGCCTGGTCCAATCTGCTGTTTTTCCTGGTGATCGTTCTGAACACCCTGATCGGCATTGCCCAGGAGCTTCACGCCAAACATCTGGTGGACCAGCTTTCGCTGCTGTCCATGCCCACGGCAAGGGTGATACGGGAGGGCAAGCCCTGCCAGCTTGCCTTGTCCGAGCTGGTGGAGGAGGATGTGCTGGAACTGGATGCAGGCCAGCAAATCGGCGCGGATTCGGTGATCCTCACCGGGCAGGTGGAGGTGAACGAGTCGCTGCTCACCGGCGAGGCCGACCCGGTGCTGAAAGGCCCGGGCCAGCACCTGCTCTCCGGCAGCGCCGTGATCAGCGGCCGGTGCCGGGCTATGGTGGAACACATCGGCGGGGAAAATTATGCGGCCCGCATCGCCGCCGAGGCGAAAAAGCTGCGGGGCATCCACTCCGAACTGCTTGCCTCCATGCGAAAGGTCACCCGGTTTACCGGATACCTGATCCCGCCGCTGGGCGTGCTGCTGTTTTTGCAGGCCTGGCTGCTGCGTGGGGCGCCGGTGGATCAGGCGGTGGTGTCCACGGCGGCGGCCCTGCTGGGGATGCTGCCCAAGGGCCTGGTGCTGCTCATCAGCATCAGCCTGGCGGTGGGCGTCATCGCGCTTTCCAAAAGAAGCGTGCTGGTGCAGGAGCTGCACTCGCTGGAGACGCTGGCCCATGTGGATGTGCTCTGCCTGGACAAGACCGGCACCCTGACCACCGGGCAGATGCGGGTGGAGTCCGTGAACAAAACAAAGCAGGGGGAGGCCCTGGACCTGGATGGCCTGCTGGGGGCGTTTGCAGCGTATACCGATGACAACAACGCCACGTTTCAGGCTTTGAAGGACCGTTTTGGCACACCGGGAGATTTTGCGCCGGAGGAAAAGATCCCCTTTTCCTCCGAGCGCAAGTGGAGCGCCGTTACCTTCCAGCAGGTGGGCACGGTGGTCATCGGCGCGCCGGAGCGGCTGACGGCAGGCCCGCTGGACGGCACGATCCAGGCCCAGATCGCCGCCGGAAAGCGGGTGCTGCTGGTGGGGCTCAGCAAAGAGCCGGTGCGCTTCGACCGGCCGCTGCCGCCGCTGACCATCCTGGCGGCGCTGGTGATCTGGGACCCGCTGCGGCCGGACGCGGTGAAAACGCTGGACCGGTTTCGGCAGGAGGGCGTTACCCTGAAACTGATCTCCGGCGACGATCCCGCTGCTGTTTCGGCCCTGGCCGCCCGAGCGGGATTCCCCCAGGCGGACCGGTATCTGGACATGACTGGTATCACCAGCCCGGACCAGGTGGAACAGGCCGCCCAGGACTATGCGATCTTTGGGCGGGTATCGCCCCAGCAGAAAAAACAGCTGGTGCAGGCCATGCAGGCCCAGGGCCACAAGGTGGCGATGACCGGCGACGGGGTGAACGACCTGCTGGCCCTGCGCCAGGCGGACTGCGGCATCGCCGTGGCGGCGGGCAGCGACGCCGCCCGCCAGGCGGCCCAGCTGGTGCTGCTGGATTCCTCTCTGTCGTCTCTGCCTGCCGTGCTGGAAGAAGGCCGCCGTGTGGTGAACAACATCACCCGGGTGGCAGGGGTGTTTTTTGTAAAGACCATCTATTCGGTGCTGCTTTCCATCGTGTGCCTGCTGTGCGGCCTTCCGTTCCCGCTGATCCCCATTCAGATCACCCTCATCGACCTGATCATCGAGGGCTATCCGGCCTTCTTCATGTCTTTTCAGCCGGACGTGCGCAAGATCCGCCAGCGGTTTTTGCCGTCGGCCATCGGGCGGGCGCTGCCCAACGCAATTTCCATCCTCGTATGCTTTCTGCTGTTGCTGGCTCTGGAGCCCTGGCTGGGGCTGCCTGCCGAACAATTGCAGGCGCTGTTCTATCTGCTGGTGGGCAGCGTGGGCATCCAGGCGGTATTCAAGGCAAGCTGGCCCTTCGACCGGCTGCGGGTCTTTTTGTGCGTCACCATGACGGCCGGTTTTTACACGGCGGTGGTTTTGTTCCACAGGCTGCTGCAAACGGCGCTGCCCACGCCCCGCACCCTGTTTTTGCTGGGCGGATTCATCCTGCTGAGCTTTTTGCTGGAACGGGCGGCCACGGCGGTGCTCCAGCGGGCACGGCGCTTTGGCAAGCAAAGCGGCAAGGCACAGACCGCATAAACATAAAAAAACGCCCGGCGATCCGGGCGTTTTTTTGTAGGCGGGATACGCCATGGCCTGCCGTTTGGATGTATAATAAAAGCCAAGGGGGTGGCTGGTATGACGATAAAAAAACGTCTGTTCATTTCCAATATCCTGATGATCCTGATCCCGGCGGCGGCAGCGGTGGCGGCGCTGGCGCTCTGCCTTGCGGTGTTTTGGCTGACGGTGCTCCCCAAGGAGCGGTACGAGCTGGCGGTGCAGGTGGAATTGTATGAACTGCGGGACAAAGCCGCCGCATTGGGCAGCCGCTGGCTGGAAGCCTCCACGCCGGAAGAAAAGGGGGAGGCGGAAACGGCGCTGCGCCGTCTGGCGGAAAAAGACCAGGTGACCATCTCTCTCCAGGATGACGCGGGCACGGTCCTGACCGTTGGCGAAGCGGTGGCGCAGCCTCAGCTGGACCAGGCGCTGGCGGCCTTGGGCGGCAGCGGCACCGTCTCCAACGAGAGCCAGGAGCTGTACGGCCAAAGGCTTGGGGAGGGCTGCCAGCTGAAGGTATATAACCCGGTGGTGCGCCTGTCGGAACAGGAGATCAAGACCTGGCTTGTGGAGATCCTGTTCGTGATGGCGGTGCTGCTGGTGTTCATTATTTACCTGACCAACCGATTTTTGACCCGTTTTGTTGTTCAGAAGATCCAGCAGCCTCTGGAGATTTTAGAAGAGGGCGTGCGCCAGATCCGGGACGGCAACCTGACCTATCGCATCGACTATGACCGGCCGGATGAATTTCGGCCGGTGTGCGAGGCGTTCAACGAGATGGCCCGGCGGCTGCTGCGGTCGGTGCAGCGCTCCCAGCGGGAGGAGGCCAGCCGAAAAGAGCTGCTGGCCAGCATCTCCCACGACGTCCGCTCGCCCCTTGCGGCGATCCAGGCCTATGTGGAGGGCCTTTTGGACGGGGTGGCCAACACGCCGGAGAAACAGCGGGCGTATCTTGCCATCGTGCGGAAAAAGGCCATGGAGATGGACCAGATGATCCGCCAGCTGTTTTTGTTCTCCAAAATGGACCTGGAGGAATCCCCCTATGACCCGCAGGTGCTGTGGGTCGCAGAGGAAACAGCGGACTTCATCGCTGCCTCGGCGGAGGAATACCGCCGCAGGGGCCTCAAGATCCAGCCGCCCCGGCTGCCAGAGCGCTGTGCCATCCTGGCGGACCCCACCTATTTCCGCAGCATCCTGATGAACCTGCTGGACAACAGCGCAAAGTACGGCAAAAAGCCGGTGGGCACCGTCTGGCTCAGCGGCCAGACCGACGGGCAGGTGCTGCGGCTGTGTGTAGACGACGACGGCCCCGGCGTTCCCCAGGAGGAACTGCCCAAGCTGTTTGATGTGTTTTACCGGGGCGACACCTCCCGCAGCCATCCCGGGGAAGGCAGCGGGCTGGGGCTTGCCATCGTGGCCAAGGCCGCTGCCCGCATGGGCGGCAGCGTATCCGCGGAGAACCGCCCGGAGGGCGGGCTGCGGGTGATACTGGAATTCCCCGTAAGCAAAGGAGAGAACGATGAAACGCATCCTCATCATTGAAGACGACGAGACCATCGCCTGCATCGATCGGGACTATTTGGAAGTGGAGGGGTTTGAAGCGCAGATCGCCGCCACCGGCAGCGAAGGCCTGGCCCTGGGCCGCGCGGGCGGATTTGACCTGATCCTGCTGGATCTGATGCTGCCTGGCATCGACGGGTTCACCCTGTGCCGCACCCTGCGTCAAACGCTGGACATCCCCATCCTGATGGTGACGGCCCGGCAGGAGGACATCGACAAGATACGGGGCCTGGGCCTGGGGGCGGATGACTACGTCACCAAACCCTTTTCCCCCAGTGTGCTGGTGGCCCGCATCAAGGCGCACCTTGCCCGGTACGACCGGCTCAAGCAAGGGGGCACGGCGGCACGGGCTGAGATCCAGATCGGCGCGCTGCGGCTCCAGCCCGAGACCCGGCGGGTGTTTGTGGGCGACCGGGAGGTGGAGCTGAAAAACAAGGAGTACGAGCTGCTGCTGTTCTTCATGCAGAATCCCGACGTGGTGTTCAGCCGGGAGACGCTGTATGAGCGCATTTGGGGCTACGATGCCATGGGCGACAGCGCCACGGTGGCGGTCCATGTGAACCGCCTGCGGGAAAAACTGGAAAAAGACCCGGCCAAGCCCCGTTATATCCAAACGGTGTGGGGCGCGGGGTACCGGCTGCGGCCATAAATAGTGCAAGGAAACTTTTTGCCGCCTGTGGCCCGGTTTAAAAATTTTTTATCTTTGTGAAAAGCGGTGTTTAAGGCTGCACAGTATCCTTATTCCATACAAAAAAGCAGGAGCGTGGGTTTTGTATGGATGGGATGAGACGGTTTCGGGCGGTGGCGGCGATGCTGCTGGCGGACGTTCTGCTGGCGGCCGCCCTGGCCGGGGGCGTGTATTGGGCCGTGTACCGGCGGCCCCTGCCGCCCCCGGAAGATCTGCCCGAGCAGGCACAAACGGCCCAAGCGGGGCAGACGGACTGGAGCGAGACCTTTCAGGAGCATTTTACCCAGGAAACGGTGGTGACCGAGAACGGTTATTCCAGCCCGGGGCTTTCGGTGCAGGTGGAACGGTATGAGCAGGGCGAGGGAACGGACCGGGTCACCTATTACGTGGCCGATATTTACATGGCCAGCCTGGAAAGTTTTCAAACCGTGTTTGCCGGGGGCGAATATGGCAGCGACGTGGAAGAGACCATGCTGGATCTGAGCGGGGCGGTGCAGGCGGTGGCAGCCATCAACGGGGATTCCTACCGTTCCAACCTGAGCACCCTGAACGGTCTGTTGGTGCGAAACGGCGTGGTGTACCGCAACAACCCCACCACCCAGGACATCTGCGTGTTGTATCAGGACGGCGTGATGGAGACCCTTTCGCCGGAGCAGTTCGATGCCCAGCAGGCCCTGGAACGGGGCGTGCGGGATACCTGGATCTTTGGGCCGATGCTGCTGGACAGCGAAGGCAAAGCCCTGACAGAATTCAGCACCTGGGACTACATCCGCCAGCCCCACCCCCGTTCGGCCATCGGCTATTTTGAGCCGGGGCATTACTGCCTGGTGGCGGTGGACGGCCGGCAGGAGGGCTATTCCCGGGGGATGACTTTGGAGGAGCTGGCGGCGGTGTTTGAGGGCCTGGGCTGCAAAGCCGCCTACAATCTGGATGGCGGCCACACGGTGTTTTTGGAGATGAACGGCCAGTTGGCCAACCATTCTTACAACGAAACCGAGACCATTACCGATGCGATCTGCATCCTTGACCTGGCGGGAGGTGCGTTATGAAACGGAAACTGCGGCTGATCCTGGCAAATCTCTGCGCCGTGCTGGCGGTGTGCTTTTTGATCTTTTCGGTGCTGGACTGGTTCAATTACATGATGAATTTTTCCCACAATCCGGTGTCGGCAAAGCTGCTGGTGCTGTTCTGCATCGCGGCCATCGCACTGTCGGTGCTGGTGCTGCTGGACGATCTTACCGCCAAGAGGCGAGGGGATACAGAAAATACAAAACAACAGGATCAATAAAAAACCGGGCGCTCCGTTCCAAATCAGAGCGTCCGGTTTTTGGTTACGATGGATGCCGGCGAAGATGGTGCTTTTTCCGGCGGTCAAGGCATTCCTGCACCAGCACGATGCACCGGCGCACCAGCCGGGCCACCAGGGGCAAAAAGGGCGCGAACAGGATGAACAGCTTCCAGCCCGACCGGGTGAGGGCCACGGTGCCCACCAGCGGGGCCAGCAGGTACAGCCCGGCGTAGTAACACACCGCGATGCCGAAGATCATAGTCAGCCGCCATTTGTTGAAGGGGCGGCACAGCCCAACCAGAACCGACAGCCCCACGATGCCGATGAGCAGCGAGCAGACGGTGGCCAGCTGGGTGGAGTCGATGCCCATCCGGCTGCCCGCCCAGCTGGCGCCCAGCAGGCAGAGGGCCCCGGTGAGGCCGCCGGGCAGCGCGCCCA
>CASEVW010000114.1 GCA_949291395.1 uncultured Oscillospiraceae bacterium
CTCGGCGGCCAGCCGGTCCACCAGGCCCAGGGCCAGGGGGTCGTCCGGGGCCACCACCACATAGTCGAAGCCTTCCGCCTTGGCAAAGGCGGCCTGGGCCTCGATGTCAGTGGCCGGGATGTTCTTGCATTTGGCGTCACAGGCGATGCCGCCGTTGCCGGGGGCCGCCCAGATCTCGGTGCACAAAGGGCTTTCTTTCAGTTTTTTCACGATGGCGTGTTCACGGCCGCCGCCACCCACGACCAGTACTTTCATGCGCACTGTCCCTTCTTTCGTCACAAAATCACACAGGCAAACCAAACATTCAGAGAGCCAGGCGGCCGCTTAGCCGAGGCCTCCTGGCTCACTGTTTCGCTTTTACGACAGTTTTATTATATCAGAAAAACGCTTCGCTGTGCTCACCGGGGCAAAAATTCCTTTTTGCTTTAGTGGTGGAACAGCCGGATGCCGCAGAACGCCATGGCGATGCCGTATTTGTTGCAGGTGTCGATGACCTGCTGGTCCCGGATGGAACCACCGGGCTGCACGATGGCTTCCACGCCGCTGCGGCGGGCACGCTCGATGTTGTCGCCAAAGGGGAAGAAGGCATCGCTGCCCAGCACCACGCCCTTCACCTGGGCCAGCCAGGCTTTCTTTTCCTCGGCGGTGAGGGGCTCGGGCTGGCGGGTAAAGGTCTCGGCCCACACCTCGTCGCCGATCACGTCCTCGTACTCATCGCTGATGTACACGTCGATGGCGTTGTCCCGGTTGGGGCGGGAAACGTCCGGGCGGAAAGGCAGGTCCAGCACCTTGGGGTGGTGGCGCAGCTGCCAGATGTCCGCCTTGTTGCCCGCCAGGCGGGTGCAGTGGATGCGGCTCTGCTGGCCGGCGCCCACGCCGATCACCTGGCCGCCCTGGGCGTAGCACACGCTGTTGGACTGGGTGTATTTCAGGGTGATGAGGCAGAGCATCAGGTCCCGCTTCTGCTCGGCGGTGAGGGTCTTGTTGTCGGTGACCAGGTTCTCCAGCATGGCCTCGTTGATGGCCAGGTCGTTGCGGCCCTGCTCGAACACGATGCCGAACACCTGCTTGCGCTCGATGGGGTCGGGTACATAATCCGGGTCGATCTGCACGATGTTGTAGCCGCCCTTGCGCTTTGCTTTCAGGATGGCCAGGGCCTCGTCGGTGTAGCCGGGGGCGATGATGCCGTCGGTCACCTCGTGCTGGATCACCTTGGCGCAGCTCTCGTCGCACACGTCAGACAGGGCGATCCAGTCGCCGAAGCTGCTCATCCGGTCCGCGCCCCGGGCCCGGGCATAGGCGCAGGCCAGGGGGCTGAGCTCCAGCCCCTCGCAGAAGTACATCTTTTTCAGGGTGTCGTCCAGGGGCAGGCCCAGGGCCGCGCCCGCCGGGGACACATGCTTAAAGGAAGCGGCGGCGGGCAGGCCGGTGGCCTGTTTCAGCTCCTTCACCAGCTGCCAGGAGTTCAAGGCGTCCAAAAAGTTGATGTAGCCGGGCTTGCCGTTCAGCACGGTCACCGGCAGCTCGCCGTGGCGCATAAAGATGCGGGCGGGCTTCTGGTTCGGGTTGCAGCCGTATTTCAGTTCCAGTTCGGTCATGGTATCGTCCCCCTTATTCCTCGTCGGCGCATACCGCGTCGTATTTGTTGATGATCACGTCCTCGGTCTCGCCGGTGGCCAGGTCGATGCTGCGCACGAACAGGCTCACCTTGTTGTCCACGTTCAGGTTCGCCCACAGCTCCACCGCCAGCTCCCCGGCCTCTTCCGGGATGGCCACTCGCTCCGGCTCGCCCTCAAAGCTGGGGATGGGGCTGCCGTCGCACTTGTAGGTGTGGATAAAGTGGCCCTCGCCCGCCACCGGCTGGGGATACTCGTAGAAGTAACGGCGGCAGCTCTCGCCGTTGCCGTCGGCGCTCTTCAAAATGGACAGCTTGTAGCTGCAAGCGCCCTCGCTGCGCTCCACCAGGCCGCTGATGCGGGGGGTCCAGTTGGGGCCGTCCGGCTCGAAGGTGCGGGTGCGCAGGGCGTCCTCAAAGCGCTCGCCCCGGGCCATGAATTCGTACACGGTGTCGGTCTGGTCGCCGTTGGTCACGATGTGGCTCTCGCCCACCGTGCGCACCGGGTTGTAGATGATCAGGCTGGGATCCTCCAGCTTGGCCGGGTCCGCCGCCAGGGTGCGGATGCCGCCGATCTGGGGCACGGGGTCAAACACCCGGTTGCGGCTGTTGGCGCTGCGGCCCATGATGAAGTAGGCGATCATTGCCTTTTTGCCGCTGGGGGCAAGGCCCAGCACGATGCCGCGGCCGGGGTAAGCGTTCTCTTTGACCAGGGTGTACAGGTCCAGCAGTTCCATGATTGACCTCCGTTTATCCAATCTGTATAAAAGCTAAAATTTATTCTTTATCGTATTGTTCGCACACTTCGGCGATGGCGGCGGGCAGGATGATCCATTCCGCCTGCTCCATCACCCGGCGCTGTAAGGTCTCGGGGGTGTCGCCGGGCAGCACCTCCACCGCCTTCTGCTTGAGGATGCGCCCGCCGTCGCAGATCTCGTTCACAAAGTGCACCGTGGCCCCGGTGACCTTCACGCCCTTTTCCAAGGCGGCCTGGTGCACCCGCAGGCCGTAAAAACCCTCGCCGCAGAAGCTGGGGATCAGGCTGGGATGCACGTTCAGGATGCGCTCGGGGTAAGCGGCGATGACGCTGGGCCCCAAAATGGACAGGAAACCCGCCAGCACCACCAGGTCGATGTGGTTTTGCCGCAGCACCTCCAAAAGGGCCGCGTCAAAGGCTTCGCTGCTCTCGTAGTCACGGCGGCGCACCACCACGCCGGGCACGCCCGCCTTTGCCGCCCGCTCCAGGGCGTAAACGCCGGGTTTGGAGGCCACCACCAGGCTCACCCGGCCGTGGGGGATCTGGCCCCTGGCCTGGCTGTCCAGGATGGCCTGGAGGTTGGTCCCTCCGCCGGAGACCAGCACTGCGATGTTCAGCATAGCTCCACGCCCTCGCCTTCGCCGATCACGCCCAGCAGGTAAGCGTCCTCGCCGTGGGCTTTCAGGATCTCCAGGGCCTTGTCCGCATCCTCCTTGGCCACCACCAGGGTCATGCCAACGCCCATGTTGAAGGTGTTGAACATGTCTCGCTGGGGGATGTTGCCCGCCTTCTGGATGTGGCCGAACAGGGCCGGGGTGCGCACGTCCTCTTTTTTGATGACCGCCTTGCAGCCCTTTTTCAGGCTGCGGGGGATGTTCTCGTAAAAACCGCCGCCGGTGATGTGGGACACGCCCTTCACCGTCAGCTGGTCCATCACGGCCAGCACCGGCTTCACATAGATCTTGGTGGGGGCCAGCAGGGCCTCGCCCAGGGTGCAGCCCAGGTCCTCATGGTACTCTTTCAGCACCTCGGGATGGCCTTCCAGGTCGAACACCCGGCGCACCAGCGAGAAGCCGTTGGAGTGCACGCCGGAGGAAGGCAGGGCGATGATCACGTCGCCGGGCTCCATGCCCTCGTTGGAAAGGATCTTGTTCTTGTCCACCGCGCCCACGGTGAAGCCCGCCAGGTCGTACTCGTCCTCGGGGTAAAAGCCGGGCATCTCGGCGGTCTCGCCGCCCACCAGGGCGCAGCCCGCCTGCACGCAGCCCTCGGCCACGCCGGCCACCATCTGGGCCACCCGCTCGGGCACATTTTTGCCGCAGGCGATGTAATCCAAAAAGATCAGGGGCTTGGCGCCGGCGCAGACCACGTCGTTCACGCACATGGCCACGCAGTCGATGCCCACGGTGTCGTGCTTGTCCATCAAAAAGGCCAGCTTCAGCTTGGTGCCCACGCCGTCGGTGCCGGATACCAGCACCGGGTGGGGCATGTTGGTGCAGTCCAGCTCGAACAGGCCGCCAAAGCCGCCCAGGCCCCCCACCACGCCGGGGATCACGGTGCGGGCCACATGCTGCTTCATCAGCTCAACGGCCTTATAACCGGCGGTGATGTCCACACCGGCCGCCGCATAGCTTTGCGAAAAACTCTTTTCCATAGGGGTCTCCTCCTTCTTGCCCTTTTCCGGGCAATGCCGGGGCCGCCCCGCGGCCCCAGCCCTTCGGCCGATCCGTCCTGGATCAGTCGTTGCTGTTCAGTTTCTGTGCGTATTTGTCCATGAACTCCGTCTTGGGGGGTTCCACCGGATACTCGCCGGTAAAACAGCCCACGCAGAAGTCCAGCTTGCAGCCCTCGGCGATCTTGCCCACGCTGTCCACGCTCAAAAAGCCCAGGCTGTCCACGCCCAGGTGCTGGGCGATCTCCTCGGTGGTGTAGTTGGCGGCGATCAGGTTCTTGCGGCTGTCCACATCGGTGCCGAAGTAGCAGGGGTACAAAAACTTCGGGCTGGATACCCGGAAGTGCACCTCGCTGGCGCCGGCTTCCCGCAGCAGCTGCACCATCTGGCGGGAGGTGGTGCCCCGCACGATGGAGTCGTCCACCAGCACCACCCGCTTGCCGGCCACGGTGTCGGCGATGGGGTTCAGCTTGATGCGCACGGTGTTCTCCCGCAGCTTCTGGCTGGGCTGGATGAAGGTGCGCCCGATGTACTTGTTCTTCAAAAAGCCGATGCCGTAGGGGATGCCGCTCTGCTGGGCGTAGCCCAACGCGGCATCCAGGCCGGAGTCCGGCGCGCCGATGACCACGTCCGCCTGGGTGGGATGCTCCAGCGCCAGGAAAGCGCCGGCCCGGCGGCGGGCACGGTGGACGGAAGCGCCGTCGATGACGGAGTCCGGCCGGGCAAAGTAGACGTATTCAAACACGCACAGGCCGGTCTTCTGGCCGCAGGCGTGGCGGATGCTGTGCACGCCCTCGCTGTCGATCACCAGGATCTCGCCGGGCTCGATGTCCCGCACGAATTCGCCGCCCGCCGCGTGGATGGCGCAGCTCTCGCTGGCGATCACGTCGCTGTTTCCGATCTTGCCCAGGCACAGGGGCCGGATGCCCTGGGGGTCCCGGGCCGCCACGATCTTGCGGGGGCTCATCACCACCAGGGAGTAAGCGCCTTTCAGCCGGTCCACGGCCTGCTCCACGGCGGTCTGGATGCTGTCGGCGCTCAGCCGCTCCCGGGTGATGGCGTAGGCGATGACCTCGATGTCGCTGGTGGTGTGGAAGATGCCGCCTTTCAGCTCCAGCTCTTCCCGCAGCTCCACCGCGTTGGTCAGCTGGCCGTTGAAGGCCAGGGCCATGGTGCCCTTGATGTGGCGCACCAACATGGGCTGGCTGCTGGTGCGGGTGCGGTCCTTATAGGGGGCGTAGCGGCAGTGGCCCAGGGCCATCTGTCCCTTGCCCAGGCTGCGGATCACGTCCGGGGTGAACACCTCGTTCACCAGGCCCAGATCCTTGTGGCTGCGGATCACGCCGTCCTCGTTCACGGCGATGCCGCAGCTCTCCTGCCCACGGTGCTGCAAAGCGTACAGGCCGTAGTAGGTGTCCGCCACCACGTCCATCTCCTGGTCCCGGCTGTAAACGGCGAACACGCCGCACTCATCGTGGAGCTTGCTTTCCAGATAATCGTACATAATGCAGTTTCTCCCCCCGTTTTCTCGTTAGCCCAGCAGCCGCTTCATCACTTCCTGGTAGGCTTCTTCCTCGCCGCCCAGATCCCGGCGGAACAGGTCCTTGTCCAGGTGGGCGCCGGTGGTGGCGTCCCAGAAGCGGCAGGTGTCGGGGCTGATCTCGTCGGCCAGCACGATGGTGCCGTCGGCCAGGCGGCCGAACTCCAGCTTAAAGTCGATGAGCCGGATGTTGAACTGCAGCAGGTAGGCGCTGAGGATCTCGTTCACCTGGAAGGCGTATTGAGAGATGGTGTCCAGCTCCTCCTGGGTGGCCAGGCCCAGAGCCAGGGCATGGTAGTGGTTGATGAGGGGGTCGTGCAGGTCGTCGTTCTTATAGCTGAACTCCAGGGTGGGGCTCTGGAACTTGGTGCCCTCGGCCACGCCGTAGCGCTTGGAGAAGCTGCCGGCGGCCACGTTGCGCACGATGACTTCCAGGGGAACGATCTCCACCTTCTTCACCAGGGTCTCCCGGTCGCTCAGTTCCTCCACAAAGTGGGTGGGCACGCCCTTTTCCTCCAGCATCTTCATCAGATTGTTGGACAGCTTGTTGTTCACCACGCCCTTGCCCCGGATGGTGCCCTTCTTGGCGCCGTCGCCGGCAGTGGCGTCGTCTTTGTAATCCACGATCACCAGATCGGGGTCCTCGGTGGCGAATACCTTTTTTGCCTTGCCTTCGTACATCTGCTCCAGTTTTTTCATTGTGTTTGCGCTCCTTTTCCGCTGCGTTTTATGGTGATATTTCTTCTTTCGTCATTCACTTTGGTCGGCGTTTTACAGCCCGGCCAGCTCCGCCTGCAGTTTTTCTTCCTTTGCGGCGATCTGGGCGGCCATGGCCTGCCGGTCAGCGTCCAGCTTGGCGGCCAGCTCCTCGTCCTGGATGGCCAGCATCTGGGCGGCCAGGATGGCGGCGTTCTTGGCCCCGTTCAGGGCAACGGTGGCCACAGGGATGCCGCTGGGCATCTGCACGGTGGCCAGCAGGGCGTCCAGGCCGTCCAACGCGCCGCCCTTCATGGGGATGCCGATCACCGGCAGGGTGGTGTTGGCGGCGATGGCGCCCGCCAGGTGGGCTGCCATGCCGGCGGCGCAGAGGATGGCCCCAAAGCCCTTTGCCCGGGCCTGTTTTGCAAAGCTGGCGGCGGGGGCGGGGGTGCGGTGGGCGCTGAGGATGTGCGCCTCGCAGGGGATGCCCAGGCGTTTCAGCTCGGCGGCGGCAGCCTTCACCACCGGCCAGTCACTGTCGCTTCCCATCAAAATGGCTACTTTTTTGTGCTCCATGATCAAGATCCTCCTGTAACAAAAGGGCAATGAAAAAGACCGCAGTGCGGATGCACTACGGCCTTTCGTATACACGGGTAGCGGGATGGGTGCTCTTCGCCCCAAACAGGGCAAAAAAGCCTGCACTCGGCCCTCCGGCACTGGCTGCTGCAACATGCATCTGTCCCATGGGTCGGCACCTCCAACTCGCTTTCTTCGGCGGGCGGCTTTTGCGAACAGCCGTCCCCTTCCATCTCTAGTTTAACAGGGCCCTTCGGCAAAATGCAACCTTTTTGCGCCCTGCGGAATATTTTCAGAAGTTTCGCCGTGTTGTTGAATATTCCCCCTGATTTTTTGGCGTTTTTACCAATTGTCATTTGGTAAAGTATTACTCTTGCTGTACGGTTTTCACGCAAATGTAATACTTTCAAAGGCCGCTTTGGTCACCTTGGCCAGGTCGGCGGGGGCCAGCTCCACCTGGGCGCCGATCTTGCCGGCGCTCACCATGATGGTGGGCTTGTCCTGGGCGGAGGCGTCCACCACCGTGACGAACTGCTTTTTCATGCCCACCGGGCTGCACCCGCCCCGGATGTAGCCGGTGGTCTTGAGCAGGTCCGCCACGTGCAGCATGGCCACGCTCTTCTCCCCCACCGCCTTGGCCGCCTTTTTCAGGTCCAGCTCAGCCGCCACCGGGATGACGAACACGTAAAAGTTTTTGCTGGCCCCCTGGGTCACCAGGGTCTTGAACACCCGCGCCGGGTCCTGCCCCAGCTTGTGGGCCACCGAAACGCCGTCGATGGCGCCGTCCTCGTGGTCGTACTCGTGGAAGGTGTAAGGGATCTTCGCGGTGTCCAGCATCCGCATCGCGTTGGTCTTGGTCTGTTTGTGCGCCATGGTCTTTCCCTGCCTTTTTTGTTTCGTATATACTTATTATAGTATCCTGGGCCGCCGGGCGCAAGCGATGCTTTTTTGCTTTACCCAGTTAAAATTATTTCTTGACAAACCCTGTCCCCGGTGGTATGCTTTACCCTATCAGAAGCGAATGTGAGGACGTTTTATGGCCCGTCTGTTTACCGCAAACGAATATTATGGCTTTGTCTATTTTGGCAAGGTCTTGGTTTGCTGTGAACATTCCCGGGCGGTGTAAACGCCGGCGCATCGGTTTTGCCGTTACGTCCCAGCCGGGGGCTTGCAGCAGCAGGCCCCCGGCTTTTTGTTTGCACCCGCCGGGGCCTGCGCCCATTTTATTGATAAAAAGGAGTATACCGCCATGATCATCATCTTGAAACAACACGCCGACCAGGCCGCCGTGAACGCCCTGCGGGCCGAGCTGGAAGCCATGGGCCTTTCCATCCACGAGAGCATGGGCGAGCAGGAGCACATCCTGGGCCTTGTGGGCGACACCAAAGCCGTGAGCGAAAGCTGGGTGCTGGCCAGCCCCGCGGTGGAGCAGGTGCGCCGCATCTCGGAGCCCTACAAAAAAGCCAACCGCAAGTTCCACCCGGCGGACACCGTGATCCAGATCGGGGCCACCAAGATCGGCGGCGGGAACTTTGCGGTGATCGCCGGCCCCTGCAGCGTGGAGAGCCCCGATCAGATCTGCCTGGTGGCCGAAGAAGTGAAAAAGAGCGGGGCGAGCCTTTTGCGGGGCGGCGCCTTCAAGCCCCGCACCTCCCCCTACGCCTTCCAGGGCATGCGGGCCGAAGGGCTGGAGCTGCTGCGCCACGCCCGGGAAAAGACCGGCATGCCCATCGTCACCGAGATCATGAACACCGAGCACATCCCTCTGTTTGAGGACGTGGACCTGATCCAGGTGGGGGCCCGCAACATGCAGAACTTTGAGCTGCTGCGGGCGGTGGGCCGGCTGAACAAGCCGGTGCTGCTCAAGCGGGGCCTTTCCGCCACGCTGGAGGAGTTCGTGATGAGCGCCGAGTACATCATGGCCGAGGGCAACGAGCAGGTGATCCTCTGCGAGCGGGGCATCCGCACCTTCGAGACCAGCATGCGCAACACCCTGGATATCTCCGCCGTGCCCATGCTCAAGCGCATGAGCCACCTGCCGGTGGTCATCGACCCCAGCCATGCGGCGGGCATCAACTGGATGGTGGAACCCCTGGCCCAGGCGGCGGTGGCCGCCGGGGCGGACGGCCTGATGATCGAGGTGCACAACGACCCCGCCCGGGCCAAGTGTGACGGCGCCCAGAGCCTGACCCCCGCCCAGTTCCAGGCCCTGATGGAAAAGATCGGCCCCGAAGCCGCTTTTTTCGGAAAAACCATGAACTGAATCGTTTTTTGGTATAAAATAGGGTAAAACACCCATACTATGACAAAGCCCGGGGCTTTTCACCCCGGGCGAAAGGAGCCCCCTATGAAAGCACGTATCCGCCCCGTTTCCCCCTGCGCCCTGGTCTGGAACTACACCGAGGCCGAACCCGGGTGGCCCGCCCTGGCCGCCGCCTGCCAGGCGGCAGGGCTGGAACTGAAACCAGTGGACGGCAGCCAGGCCGGCTGCACCGTGGGCTTTTTGTGCGGCATCCCCGGCGCAAGCGCCGCCGCCACCCTGCAATACCTGGACAGCGCCGCCTACCCCGCCGCCCTCATCCTGAACGGGCTGGACCGCAAACAGCTGGACGGCTTCCTGCGCCAGCTGCGGGAGGGCGGCGTGACCATCCCCTTAAAGGCGATGGTCACCCCCACCAACCAGGCCTGGACCCTGGCCGCCCTGCTGGAAGAGCTGGTGCGGGAGCGGGACGCCATCGCCCGGCAAAAGTCCCAGCAGGGGTGAGTTTCCTCCCGGATTTGTTGATTTCGCACAAATTTTGTCCCGTTTTCTGGTCAGTTGTTAAATTTGCAACCAAACTGTCATTATTTTTTTAACAAGAACACATTGACAATCTTCTATCACGGTCAGTATAATAAAATTGTTGCCGCCCCGAGCGGGCAAAAGCCCTGGCAGCAGGGCTTTGTTTCCCCCGTGGGGCGCAAGTTTGTGCGATCTTAAATATTTGTTGAGAGGAGTACCCCAATATGAAAAAAGCAATCGCTTTGGTCATGGCCGCCTGCCTGGCTCTGAGCCTGGTAGCCTGCGGCGGTGGCACCACTTCTACCGCTTCTTCCGCTGCCGCTGGCAGCACTTCTACTGCCGCTTCTTCCGAGGCTGCTTCCTCCGAGGCCGCCACTTCTGAAGCTGCTCCCGCCACCGAGGCTGGCGTAAAGACCGGTATGGCCATCGTTTCCAACACCACCGTGGCTGACGCTGACGCCGACGGCGACGGCAACGCTCAGGTAGACAGCACCGCTGCCGCCGTTCTGGTTGGCGAAGACGGCAAGATCATCAGCTGCAAGCTGGATGTTGCCCAGAACAAGGTGCCCGTTAAGGCTGACGGTTCTTTCGACACCACCGCTACCTTCCAGTCCAAGCAGGAGCTGAAGGAAAAGTACGCCATGAAGGGCGCTTCCCCCATCGGCAAAGAGTGGTACGAGCAGGCCAACGCCTTCGCTGAGTACGTTGTTGGCATGACCGCCGACGAAGTTCGCGCCATCGAAGTTGGCGGCGACCACAACGGCCCCACCGACGCTGACATCGCTGCTTCTTGCACCATGAACGTGACCGACATGATCGAGGCCATTGCGCAGGCCACCGAGAACGCTCAGGTTCTGGGCGCTAACGCTGACGACACCCTGGGCCTGGGCCTGTCCACCGAGTTCAGCTCTTCCGCTGTTCTGCCCGCCGACAACGAGGGCGAGGGCCTGGTTCAGACCGACACCACCTACGCTGCCGTGACCTACGACGCTGAGGGCAAGATCACCAGCAGCATCTGGGATTGCACCCAGGCTAAGTTCAACACCACCGAAGAGGGTGTTGTGACCGCTGCCAGCGAGACCATCGTTCCCAAGCAGACCCAGAAAGAATCCTACGGCATGAAGGGCATCTCCCCCATCGGCAAGGAGTGGTACGAGCAGGCCCAGGCTTACGCTGACTGGCTGGTCGGCAAGACCGCTGACGAGGTTGCCGGCATCGAGACCGACGCCGAGGCTCACAATGGTCCCACCGACGCCGACATCGCCGCTTCCTGCACCATGGACGTGCGCGAGTTCAACACTGCTGTGACCAAGGCCCTGGGCTGATCCATCCTTGTGCTGACCGGCAGTATCTGCTAAAATAAAAAACGGCCAGATCCATCTGATCTGGCCGTTTTTCTATCTTTGTTTTACGGAGGACCTTTGCTTATGGTCAAACGTTTGTTCGCCGCGGGCTGTGCCGCCCTGCTTAGCCTCAGCCTGCTGGCAGGCTGCGCCCCTGCCCCCTCCGGCAGTTCTTCCGCTTCTTCCACCTCCGCCAGCCCCGACCCGGCCATGGCGGGCTGGCAGCGCTACACCGAAAGCTGGTACGACGTGTTCGACACCGTCACCATCCTCATCGGTTACGCCCCCAGCGAGGAGGAGTGGAACAAGCAGGCCGAAGCGCTGCATCAGGACCTGATCGAATACCACAAGCTGTACGACATTTACAACCACTACGACGGGGTCACCAACCTGTACGACGTGAACCTGCTGGCGGGCCAGGCCCCGGTGAAGGTGGACCAGCGCATCATGGACCTGCTGGTGGAGTCCCAGCAGATGTATAAGACCACCCAGGGCAAGACCAACATCGCCTTCGGCGCGGTGCTGCAGATCTGGCACGATTACCGGGACGCCGGCACCAACGACCCGGAAAACGCCCAGCTGCCCCCCATGGACCAGCTGGAAGCCGCCAGCGCCCACTGCTCCATGGAGGACCTGATCCTGGATCTGGAAGAAAACACCGTGTTCTTTGCCGACCCGGAACTCCAGCTGGACGTGGGCAGCGTGGGCAAGGGCTATGCGGTGGAGATGGTGGCCCGGGCCGCCGAGGCGCGGGGCCTTTCCAGCGCCATGCTCAGCGTGGGCGGCAACGTGCGCACCATCGGCCATAAGGAGGACGGCACCCAGTGGACCGCCGGCATCCAGGATCCCTGGGCCGCGGCCGAGGCGGCGGGCCAGATCGTGAACGATGCCCCCTACCTGGCCTCCATCTATCTGGAAGACATGGCCCTGGTGACCAGCGGCGACTACCAGCGCTACTATGTGGTGGACGGCAAGCGCTACCATCACATCATCGACCCGGCCACCCTGATGCCGGCGGACTATTTCTCCGCGGTGGCCATCCTCACGCCGGACTCCGGCCTGGGCGACTGCTTATCCACCGGCCTGTTCTGCCTGCCCCTGGAAGAAGGTCAGGCCCTGGTGGAGAGCCTGGAGGGCGTGGAAGCCATGTGGATGTTAAAAGACGGCACGGCGGTCTACTCCTCCGGTTTTGGCGATTCGGTGAAAGCCGCCCTGGAAGGCTTCGAGCCGTAACCCCTCTTGTTATAAGAAAAAGCCTGCATGTTTGCCAGATCCGGCAAGCATGCAGGCTTTTTTTAGTTGTCTTCTCCCGCCAGCAAAATGCGGTCGTCGTCCAGCGCACGGCCCGTGCTGCTGTGAAACCGCCGCACCAGGTCCTCCACCGAAAGCCCTTCCCGGGCCTCCCCTTTCACATCCAGCACGATGCGGCCGGAATCCATCATCAGGGTGCGGTTGCCCAGGGCCAGGGCGCTCTGCATGTTGTGGGTGATCATCAGGCAGGTGATCTTCCGCTGCTCCACGATGCGCTTTGTCAGCTCCAGCACCTTTTCGGCGGTGCCCGGGTCCAGCGCGGCGGTGTGTTCGTCCAACAGCAGCAGCTTCGGGGTCACCAGCGTGGCCATCAACAGCGTCAGCGCCTGGCGCTGGCCGCCGCTGAGCAGCCCCACCGGCTGGCTCATCCGGTCCTCCAGCCCCAGGCCCAGCTGGGCCAGCTGCTGGCGAAAAAACTCTTTCTCCTTGGCGGACACCCGGGAAAATATGTGCCCTTTGCCGCTGGCCCGCAGATAGGCCAGGGCCAGGTTCTCCTCAATGGTCATGTGGGGGGCGGTGCCCCGCAGCGGATCCTGGAACAGCCGGCCGATGCGGCGGCTGCGCCGGAACTCCGGTTCAAAGGTGATGTCCCGCCCGTCCAGCAGGATGCGGCCGGTGTCGGTGAAAAAGCTGCCCGCAATGGCCCCGAACAGGGTGCTCTTGCCCGCCCCGTTGGACCCCACGATGGCGGCAAAATCCCCGTCGGCCAGCTCCAGGCTTACGGTTTGCAGGGCCTTTTTCTCGTTCACCGTGCCCGGATCGAAGGTCTTGGAGATGTGTTCCAGTTTCAGCATGTCAGTTTTGCCCTCCTTTTCCCGCCGCCGCTTTGCGCCGGGCCAGCTTTGCCCGGTCGGCAAGGGCGGGCCAGCCGATGGCCACCGCCACGATGCAGGCGCTGATCAGTTTCAGGTTGGCGGGGTTGGCGCTGGCCCGCAAAGCAAACACCATCAGCACCCGGTAGATCACCGAGCCCAGGATGGCCCCCGCCACGCAGCGGCCCACGCCGCCCCGGCGCACCACCACTTCGCCGATGATCAGGCTGGCCAGCCCGATCACCACCACGCCGGTGCCCAGGCTCAAATTGCTGGACATCTGGTACTGGGCCAGCACCCCGCCCGCCAGGGCAGTGAGGCCGTTTGCCAGGCACAGCCCCACCGTGATGGTGAAAGCCGGGTCGATGGAAGAGGCGGCCACCATATCCCGGTTGTCGCCGGTGGCCCGGATGGACAGGCCCAGCCGGGTCTTCAAAAAAAGGGTGAGCAGCACCCCCGCCAGGCAGGTGATGAGCGCCACCGTGATGAGCTCTGCGTACTGTTCCGCCAGCTCACCGCCGCCCAGCAGGGTTTTGGCCAGGGTGAAGATGGTGTCCACCTTCAGCAGCGGCAGGTCGGCCCGGCCGCCCATCACCCACAGGTTCACGGTGTACAGGCCGGTCATGGTGATGATGCCCGCCAGAATGGCCTGGATCTTCATGCGGGTGTGCAGAAAGGCCGTCACGAACCCGGCGGCCATGCCGGCAAGAAAACAGCCCAGGATGCCCGCCGCCGGATGCCCCGCCGCGGCCGCCGCGGCGCTCACCGCGCTGCCCAGCACAAAGGAGCCATCGGTGGTCAAATCAGCAATGTCCAGCGTCCGGTAGGAAAGATAAAGCGCCAGCGCCACCAGGGCGTACACAAAGCCCTGCTCCACCGCGCCTTGCAGCAACATAACTGTCATGATGTTTCTCCCTCAGCACTCATTTATTCCACCGTCACATACCCCTCGCCGGTCAAATCGAACACGTTGGGGTCGATGCCCAGGGCGGCGGCGGTGGTGGTGTTCACGGTCACGATGCCGTCGTCCAGCACCTTCACCGGCATGGCGGCCGGGTCGGCGCCCTGTAACACGTCCATGGCCATCTGGGCGGTCAGCTGGCCCAGCTTGGTGTAGTTCACGCCGGTGGTGGCAAGACCCCCGTCCCGCACCATGCTGTCCGCCGCGGTGTACACCGGGATGCCCGCCCGGTTGGCCTCGTCCGCCAGCACGCTCATGGCGCTGGCCACCGTGTTGTCGATGGGCACGAAGATGGCATCCACCCCCTGGCTGGCCAGGTTCTGGGCGGCCATCTGCACCTCGCCGGGGGTGGTCACGGTGCTTTCCACCGCCTGGATGCCCTTTTCTTCCAGGATCGGTTTCAAATTGGCCACGGTGGTCTCGCTGTTGGTCTCGGCCAGGTTGTAGATCAGGCCGATGGACCGGGTCTCCGGCTGGTTTGCCAGCACCAGGTCCAGGATGCGGGCGGTGTCGATGTAGTCCGAGGTGCCGGTCATGTTCTCTCCGGGGGCTTCCATGCTTTGGGCCAGCTGGGCGGCCACCGGGTCGGTGACGGCGCTGTACACCAGCGGGATGTCCGTGCCCTGCACGGCGGCAGCCGCCGCTGTGGCCGCCGGGGTGGCGATGGGGATGATCAGATCCACCCCGTCCGACACGAACATGGTGCAGATGTCGTTGATGGTGGCGTTGTCCCCCTGGCCGTTTTTCAGCTGCACGTCAATGGTCACGCCGGCGGCCAGGGCCAGCTGGTCCAGTTCGGCCTGGATGGCCCCGCTGATCTCGTCCAGGCTGGAATGGCTGGTGTACTGCAGGATGCCCACGGTGTAGTCCGCCTGCTTTTGGGCCTGGGACGAAGGGGCGGAACTGGATGCGCCGCAGTCGGCGGCGGCAAAGGCCAGGGCAGCGGCAGTGCCCAGGGCGGCCAGTTTTTGTTTCACGTTACGGATCTTCATGGTGGTTCCTCCTTATGGATGGGTGATGGTTGCAAACAATTGGTTTTCAACATCCGCCCCGCCATCGTGTGGAAAACGGATCGTATCCGGTGCGCTGTTTCATCGCTGTGTCCTCCTTTTGGTGTTGGGCCAGCCGGACAAAACGCAAAAGAACCCGCCCTTTGCCCATGGCTGTGCCATGAGCAAGGACAGGTCCTGAATCGCTTCAAAACTTGCGGTGCCACCTTGCTTGCCTTCCCATTTTCTGCGGGAAGACCACCTCATCCGGGCGCCAACACGCCCTGCCTCTGTAACGGGAGTACCCGGCCAAAAGCTACCAGGCTTTTCGCCCTTCACCCGGCCCTCGGCGGTCCATTTCAGGCCATCGGCCCCCCGCCCCGCTTTCTGCCCGGTTCCCAGCTGCCCCAGGCTCTCTGTAAGTGCGCTTACGGTTTTATCTCCGCCTCATCGGTTTAGGCTCATTAAACCACAGCGCTGCCGGTTTGTCAACCCCCTTTTTTGCACTAGCGCAAAAAAGCATTTGTCATTTTTCTGATATTTATAACTT
Source organism: uncultured Oscillospiraceae bacterium (assembly GCA_949291395.1). Lineage (GTDB taxonomy): Bacteria > Bacillota > Clostridia > Oscillospirales > Ruminococcaceae > Allofournierella. The sequence continues at coordinate 15,608 of CASEVW010000114.1, forward strand.
TTTGTATAAACAGGATACAGTTCTGTGAATTTTATCCCATCCTATGGCCCAAAACCCATTTTTCGTGTATAATAGTAATGTTCTGCCGGCCTTTTTGGGCTGGGGAACGGTACAACACCGGAACCTGCGGGCTTTGCGGCCCGCTCAGATTAGGAGGAACATTCTTTGAAAAAACTGATGATCCGTGTGGCCGCCCTGACCCTGGCCGTGGCCATGGCCGCCAGCCTGACCGCCTGCGGCGGCAGCAGCGATTCCAGCGCTTCCAGCAGCACCAGCACCAGCTCCAGCAGCTCCCTCACCGTGCCTGAGCAGGTGGAGATCGACTACGGCATGAACCTCACCGAGGACGGCCTGTGGGAAGGCGTTGCCATCACCGACTATGTGACCCTGCCCGAGTACAAAAACATCACCATCCCCTCTGACGAGGTGACCCCCACCGAGGAAGATCTGGAGTATCAGCGCCAGTCGTTCGTGCAGGACTTCGGCACCGTGACCCAGATCACCGACCGTGCCGTTGAGGACGGCGACCAGGTGAACATCGACTACGTGGGCAGCGTGGACGGCGTGGAGTTCACCGGCGGCAACACCGGCGGCAATGGCACCACCGTGACCGCTGGCTCCGAGAACTACATCGACGATTTCCTGACCCAGATCATCGGCCACATGCCCGGTGAGACCATCAACGTGGAAGTTACCTTCCCCGATGATTACAACGACTCCACCGATGCTGACGGCAACCCCGTTGTGCTGGCTGGCAAGGACGCTGTGTTCGTCACCACCATCAACTACATCGAAGGCGAGACCATTTACCCCGAGTTCGACGATGCCTTCGTTTCCGAGAACCTGAAGGAGCAGTACGGCTGGGAGACCGCCGCTCAGGCCAACGAAGAGATCCAGCAGACCCTCACCGATTACAACAAGTCCCAGTACCTGCAGAACTACCTGCTGGAGAACAGCAAGGTGAGCGAGGTGCCCGCCGTGGTCAACGAGACCTTGCTGGAGCAGGAGGTGGCCAACCTGACCAACACCGCCGCCGTGAACGGCCTGCCGGTGGAATACCTGCTGATGATGTACGGCTACGAGAGCCTGGACAGCTTCCGTGAGACCTTCACCACCGATGCCGAAGACCAGATCAAGCTGCAGCTGATCCTGCAGGCCATTGCCGAGGCCGAGGGCCTGGCCGTCTCCGACGATGACCTGAAGACCGAGCTGGGCGAAGAGTACGACACCGCCGTGGAGACCTACGGCGCGCCCTACCTGAAGCACCGCTTTATGCTGAACAACGGCTACAACTTCGTCATGGAGAACAATACCATCGGCTAACGCCCGGTATCACAATGACAAAACCCCCGCATCTCTCAAAACAGAGATGCGGGGGTTTCGTTTTGTCTGCGTTTCTGAGCCGTCACATCAGCGGCGAGAACAGCCGCAGCAGGCACTGCCCCACCCGCAGAACGGTGGACCGGCCAAAGCGGTATTTCTCGCTCACCTCCCGGCACACCGGGAAGGTCTTTTCAAAGTCCGCCCGCATCCCCGCCAGCGCCGGGGTGCCGTACAGGTAGACCCCGTTTTCAAAGTGCAGGTACAGGCTGCGGTAGTCCATGTTGATGGTGCCCACGGTGCCCGCCTCGTCGTCGCACAGGCACTGTTTTGCGTGGATGAAGCCGGGGGTGTACTCGTAGATGCGCACCCCGTCCCGGGCCAGCGGCGCATAGTAAGAGCGGGTCACCTTGTAGATCAGCTTTTTGTCCGGGATGCCGGGAGTGATGATGCGCACGTCCACCCCCCGCTTGGCCGCAAGGCCCAGCTCCCGGGTCATCTCGTCGCTGATGATCAGGTAGGGCGTTGTGAACCAGATGTAATCTTTTGCGTTTTTGATCAGGTTCAGGTACACGTTCTCCCCCAGGTACTCCTCGTCTAGGGGGCTGTCGGCGTAGGGCTGCACAAAGCCCGCCGCCTGCTCCGGCTTCGCCGCCGGGGGCAGGTAAGGGGCGTAGTCGGTGTCCGTCTGCTTCATGGCGTTCCACAGCTCCAGAAAGATCACTGTCAGGCTGCGCACCGCGTCGCCGGTGAGCTTGATGCCGGTGTCCTTCCAGCGGCCGTAGGGGTGGGTCAGGTTGAAGTATTCGTCCGCCAGGTTATAGCCGCCGGTAAAGCCCACCTGCCCGTCGATGACGGTGATCTTCCGGTGGTCCCGGTTGTTCATGCCCACGTTCAAAATGGGCCGCAGCGGGTTGAACACCCGGCACTGGATGCCCACGGCCTCCATCCGCCGGATAAAATCCATATCGATGAAGCCGCCGCTGCCCACGTCGTCGTAGGCAAGGCGCACCTCCACGCCCTGGGCCGCCTTCTGGGCCAGGATCTCCTGCAATTCCCGGAAGGACTGGCCATCCTCAATGGCGTGGTACTCCATAAAGATGAATTCCTCGGCCCGGCGCAGGGCCTCCTTCTGGGCGGCAAAGCCGTCCTCCGCCTCGGCGTAAAATTCCACCTGGGTGCCGTCGTACACCGGATAGCCGCCGCATGTTTCAATGTAATGGGCCTGGTTTGCGATGGCCCGATCGGCAGCGTTCAGCCGCTCCATCACCTTCGCGTCCTGGGGCAAAAGGCCCTCCAGGGTCTTGTCCACCCGGGCGAAGGTGCGCCGCAGCGGGGCGGCGGCTCCCGGCCGGCCCAGCAGAAAATACAGGCACAGCCCCAGCAGCGGCGCTACTAAAATCAGCACCATCCAGGGCACTTTGAAGGCCATATTCACATGCTTGCCGTACAATTTCAGCACCACCAGCACCGCCACCAGCCGGTTGATGGCGCCCAAAATGGCGGAATACTGGTTCAGCCACAAAAAGGCCGCCACCAGCCAGGCCAGCTGCAGCAGCACGCTCACGCCCACAAAGATCACCCGCCCGATGCTGTTGCGCACCGTTGCTTTTTCTTCCGTCGTCATTCCATTTCCTCCTTTTAGCCGAGTCCGGGTAAGGAAGCTTTGGCCTCGGCTTTCCTTTGCCGGGTCCTTCTATCGCTATTGTAGCGCACCTGTCCCGCCGGCCGCAATGGTTTTTGTCGTTTTCGTCCTTTTGTTTGACGCGCCCCGCCGGGCGTTGTATACTTAAAAAGAGAACGCTCGGGGCACAGCCCCGCCTGACAGGAGGACCGCCGTGAAACTGAAATTCGGCATTTATTTTTGCTCAGAGGAGGGCGAACGCTTTTTCGGCGAGGGCCCCTACCAGCTGCTGCTGGGCATCCAGCAGCTGGGCAGCCTGCGGGATGCCGCCCAGCGCCAGGGCATGTCCTACACCAAGGCCTTCAGCTTGATCAAACGGGCCGAGCGGGAGTTTGGCTTTCCCCTGACCCAGCGCCAGATCGGCGGCAAGGGGGGCGGCGGCAGCTCCCTCACGCCCCAGGCCGCCGAGCTTTTGGTGCGCTACGGGGCCTACAAGGCCGCCTGCCAGCAGATGGCCGAAAACCTATATAACACCCATTTTTCCACCTTCCAGCCCCAGCAGGAGGAAACGCCATGAAGATCGGCTGTGTGGTGATGGCCGCCGGCAAGGGCCGCCGCTTCGGGGCCAATAAGCTGCTGGCCCCCCTGGAGGGCAGGCCGCTGCTGGAACACGTTCTGGATACGCTGCCCAAAGAGCGGTTCGCCAAGATCCTGGCGGTGGTCAGCAGCCCGGACACCGCCGCCTTCTGCCGGAAAAAGGGCGTGGACTGCCTGTATTATCCGGGCGGGCCCCAAAGCGAGACGGTTCGCCGGGGCATCCAGCAGATGGAAGGGATGGACGGCTGCCTGTTTGTGCTGGGAGACCAGCCCCTGTGCACCGCCGCCAGCCTCCGCAACCTGCTGGACGCCTTTGAAGCAAAGCCGGACACCGTGCACCGGCTTTGCTTTGACGGCCGGCCAGGCAGCCCGGCGGTGTTCCCCCGGCGGCTTTTCCCTGCCCTGGCCTGCCTTTGCGGCGATCAGGGGGGCATGGCTGCCGCAAAGGGCGAGCCGGTGGACTTTGTGGAGGCAAGTTTTGCCGCCGAATTGTGGGACGCGGACACCCCGGAAATGCTGGCCCATATCCAGGACTATTTGCACAAAAAGCGGCACTCTTCCCTCTGAGGGACACCAAATGCACGCCCTGCGCAAAGCGCAGGGGATGCTTATTGGTTTCCCCCAGTACCCTTTTCCGGCGAAACAAGTCCTGATTTTGCGCACATAGCACGCAAAATCAGGACTTTTTTCTGTTAAGGTGTCCCAAGCCCCGGTACATGCCCGTGGCTCGGGACAAATTTTTTATATTTCCGCTTTTCGTGCCTTTTTTGTGCATTTCGTTATATTTTTTCGTGAATAACCCTTTTCTCGGTAAGGTGCACAGGAAAAAACACAGCATTTTATACAAAAAATAGAATCCGCTTCGCCCCCCTTGTCAAGAAGGTAACGGGGTGTTATACTGAATGCGTCGAGAAAAGTAATACTTTTCCGCCAGTCGCAGATGCGGCTTTTTCTTATCGAATTTATTGTCTGTTTTTTAACAACCAACTGTAACGGAGTGCTTCGCGCACGGGTTGGAATGGTACATAAAAACACCATTCACACGGTATTGTTACAATGTGGTTGTTTTTTTGTAGCCTTTTTATCGGATCCAAAAAGAACGGCTGTAACGGAGTGCTTCGCGCACGGGCCGCTGAAAAAACACCGCGTTTTCACACGCTGTTTTTTGCGCGCTTTTCCGCCACAGCCGTTTTTTTGCGCCCTCTGGGCGAAATTCGGCAAGAAAACACAGAAAAAAATCAAGAAAAAGGAGAATGTACTATGTATCTGTTGGGAAATGGCCGTCTTGTCACACGGGATGAAGCGAACCCCTATCTGGAAAACGGCTGCGTTGCCATCGACGGCGAGCTGATCCAGGCTGTGGGCACCACCGCCGAGCTGAAAGCCCTCTACCCCGAAGCCGAATTTATCGACGCCAAGGGCGGCGTGATCATGCCCGGCTTCATCAACGCCCACAACCACATCTATTCCGCCTTTGCCCGGGGCCTGAGCATCAAGGGCAACAACCCCTCCAACTTCCTGGAGGTGCTGGACCAGCAGTGGTGGACCATCGACCGCAACCTGCTGCTGCCGGACACCAAGGCCAGCGCCGACGCCACCTATCTGGACTGCATCCTGAACGGCGTCACCACCATTTTTGACCACCACGCCAGCTACGGCGGCATCGAGGGCAGCCTGTTCGCCATCGCCGAGAGCGCCAAGGAGTTCGGCGTGCGCTCCAACCTGTGCTACGAGATCAGCGACCGGGACGGCGAGGACAAGATGAAGGCCGCCGTGAAGGAAAACGTGGACTTCATCAAATACGCCCAGGCAAACGGCGGCGATATGCTCACCGGCATGATGGGCATGCACGCCCCCTTCACCCTGTCCAATAAGACGCTGGAATACTGCGCCGCTGAAAAGCCCCAGGGCACCGGTTACCACATCCACGTGGCCGAGGGCATCGACGACCTGTACGACAGCCTGATGAAGTACAACAAGCGCCTGGTGTTCCGCCTGCACGATATGGACATCCTGGGCGACAAGACCATCTGCGGCCACTGCATCTACATCAACGAGGCCGAAATGGACCTGCTGAAGCACACCAACACCATGGTGGTGCACAACCCCGAAAGCAACATGGGCAACGCGGTGGGCTGCCCCCCCATCCTGAAGATGATGGAAAAGGGCCTGACCGTGGGCCTGGGCACCGACGGCTACACCAACGACATGACCGAAAGCTACAAGGTGGCCAACGTGCTGCACAAGCACAACGCCTGCAAGCCCAACGTGGCCTGGGGCGAGATCCCCACCATGCTGTTTGAGAACAACCGGGCCATGGCCGGCCGCTTCCTCTCCAAGCCCATCGGCATCCTGAAAGAGGGCGCTTACGCCGACGTGATCGTCTCCGACTACGATCCCCTGACCCCCATGACCGCCGACAACATCAACAGCCACGTGCTGTTCGGCATGACCGGCCGCAGCGTGGTGACCACCATCATCAACGGCGTGGTCAAGATGAAAGACCGCGAGCTGATCGGCATCGACAAGGAAGCCGTTCTGGCCCACTGCCGCGAGCAGAGCGCCGATCTGTGGAAGCGCATCAACGCCGGCCGCTGATCCTTTTGATCCAAACAGCCCCGCGCCGGCTGCCCAAATGGCGCAACGAAAAATGAGAGCATTGCAAGTTTGAAAAAGGAGAATCACTATGAGCGATATCATGCGCCCGATCCCGTTTGGGGAACTGATGAACTGGGTCCTCACCGAGTACGCCTCCAAAGGCACCATCTTCGGTGTGAGCGACATCTACAAGCACACCAGCGGCAAGACCCTGCCCATCTTCACCGAGCAGGTGGAGACCCCCTTCGGCCCCGCCGCCGGCCCCCACACCCAGCTGGCCCAGAACCTGATCGCCGCTTACGCCGGCGGCAGCCGCTTCTTTGAGGTCAAGACCGTGCAGATCATCGACGGCGAGGACCTGCCCGTCTCCAAGCCCTGCATCAAGGCCGAGGACGAGTGCTACAACGTGGAGTGGAGCACCGAGCTGCGGGTGCCCCAGGCCTTTGACGAATACGTAAAAGCCTGGTTCGCCCTGAAGCTGATCAGCCGCCTGTACGGCCTGGGCAGCGAGAACGGCTTTGTGTTCAACATGAGCGTCGGCTACGACCTGGCCGGCATCCAGAGCGAGAAGGTGGACCGCTACATCAACGGCATGCGGGACGCTTCCACCAGCGAGATCTGGGCCGAGTGCACCGCCTGGGCCAAGGCCAACCTGGACCGTCTGCCCGGCATCGACGCCGCTTACATCGACGCCATCAATCCCCATGTGTGCACCTCCATCACCCTGTCCACCCTGCACGGCTGCCCCCCGGACGAGATCGAGCGCATCGCCACCTACCTCATCCGGGAAAAGAAGCTGAATACTTACATCAAGTGCAACCCCACCCTGCTGGGCTACGACTTCGCCCGCAAGACCCTGGACGAGATGGGCTACGACTACATCGTGTTCGACGACCATCACTTCAAGGGCGACCTGCAGTTTGAGGACGCCATCCCCATGTTCAACCGCCTGCTGGACCTGGCTGCGGACACCGGCGTGGAGTTCGGCATCAAGCTGACCAACACCTTCCCCGTTACCATCGCTGCCGGCGAGCTGCCCGGCCAGGAGATGTACATGAGCGGCAAGAGCCTGTACCCCCTGTCCATCAGCCTGGCCCAGAAGGTGGAAAAGGAGTTCGGCGGCAAGCTGCGGGTATCCTACTCCGGCGGCGCGGACCTGTTCAACATCGACCGCATCTTCGCCACCCACATCTGGCCCATCACCCTGGCCACCACCCTGCTGAAGCCCGGCGGATACAACCGCCTGCGCCCCATGGCCGATAAGCTGGTGGCCATGGACTACGTGCCCTTCGCCGGCGTGGACATGGAGAAGCTGGACGCCCTGGTGGCCTCTGTTAAGACCGACGCCCACCATGTGAAGCCCATCAAGCCCCTGCCCAGCCGCAAGATGAACAAGGACGTTCCCCTGATCGACTGCTTCGTGGCTCCCTGTGAGGAAGCCGGCTGCCCCATCCATCAGGACATCCCCACCTACATCGACCTGGTGGGCCAGGGCAAGCTGGTGGAAGCGCTGCGGGTCATCTGCGAAAAGAACCCCCTGCCCTTCATCACGGGCACCATCTGCAGCCACCGCTGCATGACCAAGTGCACCCGTAACTTCTACGAGGAGAGCGTGCAGATCCGTGACGCCAAGCTGGCCGCCGCCGAGGGCGGTTACGACAGCTTCCTGGCCGAGCTGAAAGCCGCCGCTCCCCGCAGCGAAAAGGTGGCCATCATCGGCGGCGGCCCCGCCGGCATGGCAGCGGCCTACTTCCTGGCCCGGGCCGGCGCCAAGGCTACCATCTTTGAAAAGCGCAACGCCCTGGGCGGCATCGTAAAGCACGTCATCCCCGGCTTCCGCATCAGCGACGAAGCCATCGCCAAGGACGCCGCCCTGCTGGAGAAGCTGGGCGTGGAAGTGAAGCTGAACACCACCGTGGCCGATCCCGCCGCGCTGCGCAAGGAAGGCTTCACCCATGTGATCCTGGCCGCCGGCGCCTGGAACCACGGTTCCCTCAAGCTGGAGGGCGGCGAGGCCCTGAACGTTCTGGAGTTCCTGGAGCGCCAGAAGAACGCCCCCGAGACCCTGGACCTGGGCAACGACGTGATCGTCATCGGCGGCGGCAACACCGCCATGGACGCCGCCCGTGCCGCTAAGCGCGCCGGCGCCGCCAACGTGCGCCTGGTCTACCGCCGCAGCAAGCGCTACATGCCCGCCGACGAGGAAGAGCTGGAGCTGGCCCTGGCCGACGGCGTGGAGTTCTGCGAGCTGCTGGCTCCCGTGGCCCTGCGTGACGGCAAGCTGGTGTGCGACGTGATGCGCCTGGGCGAGCCGGACGCTTCCGGCCGCCGCAGCCCCGAGGCCACCGGCGAGCAGACCGAGCTGCCCGCTTCCTGCGTGATCGCCGCCATCGGCGAAAAGGTGGACACCGCCTACTTCCTCACCAGCGGCATCGCTGTGGACGAAAAGGGCAAGGCCAAGGTGAACGATAACTGCCAGGCCGACAACGGCATCTACGTGGTGGGCGACGCCAAGCGCGGCCCCGCCACCGTGGTGGAAGCCATCGCCGACGCCACCAGCGCCGCCATGGACATCCTGAACAGCGCCGTGAAGGATCTGCCCTACACCGCCAGCGCCCAGGCCCTGAAAGCCAAGCGCAGCGCTCTGGCCGAGTACGTGGACGCCAAGAGCGAGACCGGCCGCTGCCTGGGCTGCAGCGCCGTGTGCGAAAACTGCGTGGATGTCTGCCCCAACCGTGCCAACCTGGCCATCCAGGTGCCCGGCATGGCCAAGGAGCAGGTAGTGCACGTGGATAAAATGTGCAACGAGTGCGGCAACTGCGCCGTGTTCTGCCCCTACGCCAGCGCTCCCTACAAGGATAAGTTCACCGTGTTCGCCTCCGAGGCCGACATGGCCGACAGCCAGAACCCCGGCTTCTGCGTGCTGGACGCTGCCGCCGGCAAGGTGAAGATCCGCCTGGGCGGCGAGGAATACGAGACCGTCCTGGCCCAGGATACCAAGACCTACGCGCCCCTGAAGGCTCTCATCGAGACCATCCTGCGGGACTACGCTTACTGCCTGTGATTTTTAACAACTGGTAAAGAAGGGATCTGTGTGATCATCATTCAAAACGGCCAGCTGGTCAGCCCCTCGGGGCTGACCAGGGCCGACCTGGCGCTGGACGGCGGCAAGATCGTTGCCATCCAGCCCCACATCCAGCCGGGCAGCGGCGACACCGTGCAGGACGCATCGGGCTGCTATGTGTTTCCCGGCTTCATCGACGGGCACACCCATCTGGACATGGACAACGGCGTGACCACCACGGCGGACGACTTTGCCTCCGGCACCCGGGCCGCTGTCTGCGGCGGCACCACCACCCTGGTGGACTTTGCCACCCAGGACAAGGGCGGCACCCTCAGCGAGGCCTTGGCTGCCTGGCACAAAAAGGCCGAGGGCAAAAGCAGCTGCAACTACGCCTTCCACATGGCCATCACCGACTGGAACGAAGCGGTGAAAGCCGAGCTGCCCGCCCTGTTCCAGCAGGGCGTGACCAGCTTCAAGGCCTACATGGCCTACGACGCCCTGAAAGTGAACGACGCCGAGCTGCTGGACATCCTCAGCGCCCTGAAGCCGCTGGGCGGCATCCTGGGCGTGCACTGCGAAAACGGCCAGCTGGTGAACGCGCTGCAGGCGCAGCAGAAAGCCCTGGGGCATTTCAGCCCCGCCGCCCATCCGGTCAGCCGGCCGGCGGAGGTGGAGGCCGAAGCCATCAACCGGCTGTGCTATCTGGGCAAGCTGGCCGGCGCGCCGGTGCACGTGGTGCATCTGAGCACCGCCCTGGGCCTTGCCGAGATCCGGGCGGCCCGCAAAAACGGCGTGACCGTTTATGCCGAGACCTGCCCCCAATACCTGACCCTGGACGAAAGCCTTTACAAAGCCCCCGGCTTTGAGGGCGCAAAATATGTGATGAGCCCGCCGCTGCGTACCCCCGCGGACGTGCAGGCCCTGCGCAAGGCCGTGGCGGACGGCGAGATCGACACCATCGCCACCGACCATTGCAGTTACAACTTCAAAGGCCAGAAGGAGCTGGGCCTTGCGGACTTTACCAAGATCCCCAACGGCGGCCCCGGCATCGAGCACCGGCCCATGGTGGTATACACCAGCATGGTACAGTCCGGCGAGCTGGCCCTCACCGGCTTCTGCCGCCTGCTGGCGGAAGGCCCGGCCAAGCTGTTCGGCATGTACCCCCGCAAGGGCGTTCTGGCCGTGGGATCCGACGCGGACGTGACCATCTGGGATCCCCAGGCCAAGACCGTGATCACCGCGGCCCGCCAGCAGCAAAATGTGGACTACACCCCTTACGAGGGCTTTGCCGTGACCGGTATGCCGAAGGCCGTGTATGTGGGCGGGCAGCTTGCCGCCCAATACGGCCAGCCCACTGGTATCGTGGCCGGGTCCTATGTGAAACGATGAAAGGAGCGGCCCCCATGTATACCCTGTATGTGAACGGTATCGAGCATCATACCGACAAAAACGTCAAGCTGCTGGAATTCCTGCGGGAGGACCTGCGGCTCACCAGCGTGAAAAACGGCTGCGGCGAAGGCGCCTGCGGCACCTGCACCGTCCTGGTGGACGGCAAAAAGGTGAAAGCCTGCGTGTTCACCACCGAAAAGCTGAACGGCAAGCACATCACCACCGTGGAAGGCCTGACCGAGCGGGAGCGCGCCGTTTATGTGTACGCTTTCGGCCAGACCGGCGCGGTACAGTGCGGCTTCTGCATCCCGGGCATGGTCATCAGCGCCAAGAGCCTGCTGGATGAAAACCTGGACCCCACCCGGGAAGAGGTGAAAAAGGCCATCCGGGGCAACATCTGCCGCTGCACCGGCTACGTGAAGATCGAGGAGGCCATCCTGCTGGCGGCCAAGATGTTCCGGGAGAACCTGCCCGTTCCCCAGGACGACAGCGAGGCCCGCATCGGCGCCCACTTCCCCCGGGTGGACGTGGAGGAAAAGGTGCTGGGCACCGGCCTGTTCGTGGACGACATCCAGGTGCCCGGCATGATCTATGCCAAGGCCCTGCGCTCCAAGTACCCCCGCGCCCGGGTGGATAAGATCGACCTGACCCGGGCCCTGGCCCATCCCGACGTGGTGAAGATCCTCACCGCCAAGGACGTGCCCTTCAACAAGACCGGCCACATCATCCAGGACTGGGACGTGCTCATCGCCGAGGGCGATTGCACCCGGTACATCGGCGACGCCATCGTGCTGGTGGCCACCCGCCACAAGGAGACCCTGGACGAGGTGCTAGGCCTGGTGGACGTGACCTACACCGAGCTGGAGCCCCTCACCGACCCCATCAAGGCCATGGCCCCCGACGCGCCCAAGCTGCACGAAAAGGGCAACATCCTCACCAAGGAAGTGCTGCGGCGGGGCAATGCGGACCAGGTCATCGCCAATGCTCCCTATGTGGTGACCCACCACTACTCCACCCCCATGACCGACCATGCGTTCATGGAACCGGAATGCGCTATTGCCATGCCGGACGGCGACGGCGGACTTTTGCTTTACACCGGCAGCCAATCCGTGTATGATGAACAGAAGGAGATCTCCCGGATGCTCAAGCTGCCGCCGGAAAAGGTCCGCTGCCAGACCAAGCTGGTGGGCGGCGGCTTCGGCGGCAAGGAGGATATGAGCGTGCAGCACCACGCGGCGCTGATGGCCTGGGCCACCGGCCGCCCCGTCAAGGTGAAGTTCAGCCGGCAGGAGAGCCTGAACATCCACACCAAGCGCCACGCTATGGAGATGGATGTGACCACCGCCTGCGACGAGAACGGCAAGCTGCTGGCCATGAAGGCCACCCTCATTTCCGACTGCGGCGCCTACGCCAGCCTGGGCGGGCCGGTGCTGCAGCGCGCCTGCACCCACTGCGGCGGCCCCTACAACTTCCAGAACGTGGATATCACCGGTATCTGCGTATACACCAACAACGTGCCCGGCGGCGCGTTCCGCGGCTTCGGCGTGACCCAAAGCTGCTTTGCCGCCGAGCTCAACCTGGACCTGCTGGCCGAAAAGGTGGGCATCAGCCCCTGGGAGATCCGCTGGCGCAACGCCATCCGCCCCGGCGACGTGCTGCCCAACGGCCAGATCGCCGGCCCGGACACCGGCTATGCCGAGTGCCTGGAAGCCGTAAAGGAAGCCTACGAGAGCAGCCCCTATGCGGGCATCGCCGGCTGCATGAAGAACAGCGGCGTGGGCGTGGGCCTGCCGGACATCGGCCGGTGCAGCCTGGCTGTGGTGGACGGCAAGGTGCACATCCGCACAAGCGCCGCCTGCATGGGCCAGGGCGTGGCCACCGTCTGCACCCAGATTGTGAACGAGGTCACCGGCATCCGGCCGGAGCAGATCTTCCACGAGCGGGCCGACACGGCCATCACCCCCAACTCCGGCACCTCCACCGCTTCCCGTCAAACGGTGTTCTGCGGTGAGGCCACCCGCCGTGCCGCCGGCCTTTTGGCGGACGCCCTCACCTCCGGCCGCACCCTGGCGGACCTGGAAGGCGAGAGCTTCTACGGCGAGTACAGCGGCGTGACCGACCCCATGGGCAGCGACAAGCCCAACCCGGTCAGCCACGTGGCTTACGGCTATGCGGCCCAGGTGGTCATCATGGACGAAAACAAAAAGGTGGTCAAGGTGGTGGCCGCCCACGACGTGGGCCGGGTGGTCAATCCCCAGGCCTGCTCCGGCCAGATCGACGGCGGCGTGGCCATGGGCCTGGGCTACGGCCTCACCGAGGACTTCAAGATGGAAAACGGCTATGTGAAGAGCAAGTACGGCACCCTGGGCCTGCTGCGGGCCACCGACGTTCCCCCCATTGAAGTCATCTTTGTGGAAAAGGGCACCCCGGACCAGAACACCTTCGGCGCAAAGGGCGTAGGCGAGATCTCGGCCATCCCCGCCGCTCCGGCAGCAGCCCATGCGGCCTGGCGGGTGGACGGCCAGTTCCGCGACAAGCTGCCCATCTGCAACACCTTCTATAAGAAAGGAGCAACCTAAGCATGGAGTCTTGTGCAAAAACCTCTCCCTCTGAAAGCGCACTCTACACCCAAACCGGCATGCCGCCCCTTGGCAAAGCCATCCCCCTGGCCCTGCAGCACGTGGTGGCCATGGTGGTGGGCTGCATCACCATGCCCATGATCGTGGCCTCCACCGCGGGGGTCTCCCCCGCCGACCAGATCATCATGGTACAGGGCAGCCTTCTGGTGGCGGCCCTTGCCATCCTGCTGCAAGCCTTTGGCGTCAAGGGCTTTGTGGGCAGCGGCCTGCCGGTGATGGTGGGCAGCGGCTTTGCTTTTCTGCCCACCCTGCGGGCGGTGGTGGAGCAGCACGGCATGGCCGGCATGGCCGGCGCTCAGATCGCCGGCGCCTGCCTTGGCATGATCGTGGGCCTGTGTTTTTCCAAGATCCGCTTTCTGTTTCCTCCCATCGTCACCGCCAGCGTAGTGCTGACCATCGGCATCTCGCTGTACGACACCGCCATCAACTACATGGCGGGCGGTTCGGCCTCTGATCCCAGCTACGGCAGCGCCCGCAACTGGATCCTGGCCCTCATCACCCTGGCCACCGTGATCGTTTGCAGCCAGTTCTGCAAGGGCATGGTCAAGGCCAGCGCCACCCTCATCGGCATGCTGGTGGGGTACCTTGCCGCCCTGGCCATGGGCATGATCCACTTTACCGACGTGAGCAGCGCCGCCTGGGTGCAGCTGCCCGCCCCCTTCCACTTTGCTCCCGCCTTCAATCTGAACGCGGTCATCAGCCTGGGCATCGTGTTCATCGTGAACGCCGTGCAGGACATCGGCCAGTTTGAGGCCACCGCCAACGGCGCTTTTGAACGGGAAGCCACCAGCCAGGAGATCACCGGCGGCGTCATCGCCAACAACCTGTGCAGCCTTTTGGGCGGCATCTTCGGCGGCGTGCCTGTGGCGGCCGCCGGCCAGAACGTGGGCATCGTTGTCACCACCAAGGTCATCAACCGGGTGGTCTTCGGCATCGCCGGCGGCGTGGTGGCCGTGGCGGCCCTGGTGCCCAAGCTCAGCGCCATCCTGATCACCATCCCCCAGCCGGTGCTGGGCGGCGCCACCATCACCGTGTTCGGCTCCATCGCCATGACCGGCGTTCGGATGCTCTCCCGCGAGGGCCTGAGCCCCCGCAGCGTGTTCATCGCCGGCCTGAGCGTGGCCATGGCGGTGGGCATCCCCCAGACCGCCAACGCCTTTGCCGGCTGCCCGGCCTGGGTGGGCCAGATCTTTGGCAACTCTGAAGTCATCGTGGTGGCCGTCACCGCGATCCTTTTAAACCTCATCCTTCCGAAAGAGAAAAAGGAGAACTGATACCCTATGGAAACCTTCAAGATCGTTACTTACCCCCATCAGGAAGTCCCCGCCACCGACCTGTCCGCCTTCAGCGAGGCGGAAGCCAAAAAGGCCCACGACTTCCACGCCAGCTTTGACGTATACAGCGAGACCCCCCTCACCAGCCTGCCCGGCCTGGCCAAGGCCCTGGGCGTAAAGGAAGTGCGCATCAAGGACGAAAGCTACCGCTTCGGCCTGAACGCTTTCAAGGTGCTGGGCGGCAGCTACGCGCTGGGCCGTTACATCGCCAAGACCCTGGGTGAGAACATCGAAGATATGCCCGCTTCCCGCATCCTGTCTCAGGAAGTGAAGGAGAAGCTGGGCGAGGTGACCTTCGTCACCGCCACCGACGGCAACCACGGCCGGGGCGTTGCCTGGACCGCCAACCAGCTGGGTCAGCACTCTGTGGTCTACATGCCCAAGGGCAGCGCCCAGGAGCGGCTGGACAACATCCGCGCCGAGGGCGCGGATGCCTCCATCACCGACCTGAACTATGACGAAGCCGTCCGCCTGGCCAACAAACAGGCCGAGGAAAAGGGCTGGGTCATGGTGCAGGACACCGCCTGGGAAGGCTACACCGACATCCCCCTGTGGATCATGCAGGGCTACACCACCATGGGCTACGAGATCGTAAAGCAGCTGGAAAAAGAGGGCGCGGAAAAGCCCACTCACCTGTTCCTGCAGGCGGGCGTTGGCAGCATGGCCGGCGCCATGGCTGGCTTCATCTCCAGCTACTACGGCGCTGAGCGTCCTTTCATCACCGTGGTGGAGCCGGAAAAGGCCAACTGCGTGTTCCGCACCGCGGAAGCCGCCGACGGCAAGCTGCACTTCGTCACCGGCGATATGGACACCATCATGGCGGGCCTGGCCTGCGGCGAGCCCTGCACCATCGGCTGGGAAGTGCTGAAAAACTGCGCTGACGCCTTCATCAGCTGCCCGGACTATGCGGCGGCGGACGGCATGCGCATCCTGGCTGCCCCCACCGGCGGCGACAAGCCCGTTGTTTCCGGCGAAAGCGGCGCCGCCACCACCGGCTGCGTCTCCAACATCCTGCTGCGGCAGGATCTGGCCGAGCTGAAGGAGAAACTGCACCTGGACGAGAACAGCCGCATCCTCTTCATCAGCACCGAAGGCGACACCGACAAGGAAAACTACCGCAACGTGGTTTGGGGCGGCAAACACAGCCGTTTCTAAGCCTTCGTTCTCCCCTTACTTTCCCCTTTGTCCCGGCAGCGTATGTCTGATTCTCTCCCATTTCTCTTTCCAGGCGTCTGCCGCAGGCGAATTTTATGCGCTGGACGCCAAACTCCTTTCCAGACCGGCCGGGGCATCGCTTTCCTGGAGCCATGCCCGCCCGCAACACTCCTTGCGGGCGGGCGGGTCTCCCCTTTCCCCATGGGTACCCGGCAGGCCCTGCCTGCCTCTTACATAAACCGATCCGATCCCATCGTTTTTTATCCAGATATCAGGAGGATATTACTATGCTCAATCAGGAACAGCAGAACAATGTAGTGGCCCTGTGCCAGAAACTCATCCAGTCCCCCAGCTACAGCGGCCACGAAGACGGCGTTGTGGCCCGTTTGAAGGAATTTTTCGAGGCCAACGGCTTTGACAGCGTCCATGTGGACCGCTACGGCAACGTGATCGGCTGCATCAAGGGCAACCGTCCCGGCCCCCGCCTGCAGTTCGACGGCCACATCGACACCGTGCCCGTGGAAGACGCTTCCAAGTGGGATCACGATCCCTTTGCCGCCGAGATCGTGGACGGCAAGATCTACGGCCGCGGCACCTCTGACATGAAGGGCGCCGTTGCCGCCATGGCCTGCGCCGCCGCCAACTTTGCCAAGGAGACCAACCGCGACTTCGCCGGCGAGATCTACGTGGCCGGCGTGGTGCACGAGGAGTGCTTCGAGGGCGTTGCCGCCCGCGAGATCAGCGCCTACGTCAAGCCGGACTATGTGGTCATCGGCGAGGCCAGCCAGCTGAACCTGAAGATCGGCCAGCGGGGCCGCGCCGAGATCGTTGTGGAGACCTTCGGCAAGCCCTGCCACAGCGCCAACCCGGAAAAGGGCATCAACGCCGTGTACAAGATGGCCAAGGTCATCGAGGCCATCCGCACCCTGGAGCCCACCCATCACCCCGTGCTGGGCGACGGCATCCTGGAGCTGACCGACATCAAGTCCGCCCCGTACCCCGGCGCTTCCGTTGTGCCCGAGTACTGCCGCGCCACCTATGACCGCCGCCTGCTGGTGGGCGAGACCAAGGAGAGCGTGCTGGCTCCCATCAACGCCCTGCTGGAAAAGCTGATGGCCGAGGACCCCGAGCTGAAGGTAAAGGCCAGCTACGCCGTGGGCAAAGAGATGTGCCACACCGGCAACGAGATCGAGGGCGAGCGCTTCTTCCCCGGCTGGCTGTACGATGAGAACGACGACTTCGTGCAGGCTGTTTACGGCCAGCTGAAGGAGATGGGCTACGACCCCACCATCACACAGTACAACTTCTGCACCAACGGCAGCCACTATGCGGGCGAGGCCGGCATCAAGACCTTCGGCCTTGGACCCAGCCGTGAGAACCTGGCCCACACCATCAACGAGTACATCGAGATCGACCAGCTGGTCAAGGTCTGCGACTGCTACACCGGCGTGATGAAGGCCCTGCTGAAATAAAAAATGTCTGCCCCGCTCCCAGCCGAGGCCGGGTCCCCCTGATCCCCGGCCTCGGCTCTCCCAGGGGCGGGGCTTCTTTTCACCCATTGACAGAAAGTGTGAAGATAACAATGTCTACTCTGCTTATCAAAAACGGCCGCATCATCGACGGCACCGGCGCCGCCGGCTTTGACGGCGACGTGCTGGTGAAGGACGGCAAGATCGCCGCCATCGGCACCGTGACCGAAAGCGCCGACCAGGTGATCGACGCCTCCGGCCTGGTGGTGGCCCCCGGCTTTATCGACACCCACAGCCACAGCGACCTGGACGTGCTGCTGCGGCCCCAGGTTCTGCCCAAGATCATGCAGGGCATCACCACCGAGCTGCTGGGCCAGGACGGCGTGTCCATGGCGCCGCTGCCGGTGCAGTACATCAGCCCCTGGCGCAAAAACCTGGCCGGCCTGGACGGCGACTCCGACGAGATCGACTGGACCTACGAGACCACCGAAAATTACTTAAAGATGATCGAGGCGGCCCACCCCGGCCTGAACGAGATGTATCTTGTGCCCCACGGCAACATCCGCATGGAGGCTATGGGCCTGGACAACCGGCTGCCCACCGACGAAGAGATCGAAAAGATGAAAGCCATCACCCGCCGGGAGATGGAAGCCGGCGCCATGGGCCTTTCCACCGGCCTGATCTACATCCCCTGCGCCTACTCCGAGAGCAAGGAGATCATCGAGATGTGCAAGGTGGTGGCGGAATACGACGGCGTGTTCGTCATCCACCAGCGCAGCGAGGCCGACACCATCCTGGACAGCATGAAAGAGGTCATCGAGATCGGCCGCAAGTCCGGCGCGAAGGTACATTGGAGCCACTTCAAGGTCTGCGGCAAGCAGAACTGGGATAAGATCGACGCCGTGCTGGAGCTGCTGGAGGAGGCCAAAAAAGAGGGCATCACCGTCAGCTTCGACCAGTACCCCTATGTGGCGGGCAGCACCATGATGGGCGCCATCCTGCCCCCCTGGGTGCACGACGGCGGCACCGACAAGGCGGTGGCCCGCCTGGCCGACCCGGAGCTGCGCAAAAAGATGGTCTACGATATGGAGCACGGCATCCCCGGCTGGGACAACTTCGTGGATTTTGCCGGCTTTGAAAACATCTACGTGACCAGCGTAAAGACCGAACAGAACGCCGACGCGGTGGGCCTGTCCATCGTGGAACTGGCCGAAAAGCGGGGCACCGACCCCTACACCGCCGCCTTCGATTTGCTGATGCAGGAGGAGAACGCCGTGGGCATGGTGGACTTCTACGGCATCGAAGAGCACGTGAAGCGTTTTATGATGCGCCCCGAGATGAACGCCTGCACCGACGGCCTGCTCTGCCCGGGCAAGCCCCATCCCCGGCTGTACGGCAGCTTCGTGCGCATCCTGGGCAAGTATGTGCGGGAAGAAAAGCTGATGAGCCTGGAACAGGCCATCTACAAGATGACCGGCAAGCCCGCCAGCGTGCTGCGCCTGGCCGACCGTGGCCAGCTGAAAGAGGGCAACTGGGCCGACATCACCATTTTTGATGCCGCCACCGTGGCCGACAAGGGCACCTTTGTGGACCCCATCCAGTTCCCGGAAGGCATCGCCTACGTGATCGTGAACGGCGCTGTGGCCGTGGACCACGGCAAGCACACCGGCGCGTTGAACGGCCAGGTGATCCGCCACAAAAAGTAAACCGATCCAAACATATCCCCCGATCTCCAGCGGCGCGCGGCTGGACAAAATGCGCTTTTTGAAAAAGCTGCATCTTTGTCCCGGCTGCGCGCCGTTTTTTTCGGGCATTTGAAAGGAGAATCCCCCTTATGTTCAAGATTTTGGAAAAGACCCCCTTGAACCCCACCGTGACCAAAATGGTCATCCACGCCCCGCTGGTGGCCAAAAAGGCCCAGCCCGGCCAGTTCATCATCTACCGCGCCAGCGAGGACGGCGAGCGTGTGCCCCTGACCATCGCTGACTACGACCGGGAAGCCGGCACCGTGACCATCATCTTCCAGATCGTGGGCGGTTCCACCATGGAGCTGAACGCCCTGAACGAGGGCGACTGCCTGGCGGACTTTGTGGGCCCCCTGGGCACCCCCAGCCACCTGGACGGCCTGAAAAAGGTGGCCGTTGTGGGCGGCGGCGTGGGCTGCGCCATCGCCTACCCCATCGCCAAAAAGCTGCACCAGCTGGGCTGCGAGGTACACAGCATCGTGGGCTTCCGCAGCAAAGACCTGGTGATCTTGGAAGACGAGTTCAAGGCCTGTTCTGACAAACTGGTGATGATGACCGACGACGGCAGCCATGGCCAGAAGGGCGTGGTGACCGCGCCCCTGGAAGAGCTGATCCAGAACGGTGAAAACTACGACGAGGTGATCGCCATCGGCCCGCTGGTGATGATGAAATTCGTCTGCCTGACCACCAAAAAGTACGGCGTAAAGACCACCGTTTCCATGAACCCCATCATGATCGACGGCACCGGCATGTGCGGCGGCTGCCGCCTGACCGTGGGCGGCGAGACCAAGTTCGCCTGCGTGGACGGCCCCGACTTTGACGGCCACCTGGTGGATTTTGACGAAGCCATGCACCGGGGCGCCATGTACCGGGACTTTGAAGCCCACGCCCGCGAGACCAGCTGCAATCTGCTGCACAAGGAGGTAAAGTAATATGCCCAATATGGAACCCAACAAATGCCCCATGCCGGTGCAGGACCCCGTTCTGCGCAGCCGGAATTTTGACGAAGTAGCCCTGGGCTACACCCCCGAGATGGCCGTGAACGAGGCCAAGCGCTGCCTTGGCTGCAAGCACAAGCCCTGCCAGAGCGGCTGCCCGGTGGGCATCGACATCCCCGCCTTTGTGAGCAAGGTGGCCGAAGAGGACTTTGAGGGCGCTTACCAGGTGCTCAGCGCTTCCAGCGCCCTGCCCGCCGTGTGCGGCCGGGTATGCCCCCAGGAGACCCAGTGCGAGGGCAAATGCGTGCGGGGCATCAAGCACGAATCGGTGGGCATCGGCCGGCTGGAACGCTTTGTGGCGGACTGGCACCGGGAGCATGTTACCGCCGCCCCCGCCCTGCCTCAGCAGAACGGCCATAAGGTGGCCGTCATCGGCTCCGGCCCCAGCGGCCTGACCGCCGCCGGCGACCTGGCCAAGCTGGGCTACAAGGTCACCGTGTACGAAGCGCTGCACACCCCCGGCGGCGTACTGGTGTACGGCATCCCCGAGTTCCGCCTGCCCAAGGAGATCGTGCGCAAGGAGATCGAGGGCCTGAAAGCCCTGGGCGTGGACGTGGAGACCGACGTGGTCATCGGCCGCACCCTCACCATCGACGAGCTGTTCGAGATGGGCAACGAAGCGGTGTTCATCGGTTCCGGCGCGGGCCTGCCCCGGTTCATGGGCATCCCCGGCGAAAGCCTGAACGGCGTGTACTCCGCCAACGAGTTTTTGACCCGCATCAACCTGATGAAGGCCTACAAGCCCGATTCCAAGACTCCCATCCAGCGAGCCAAGAACGTGGCCATCGTGGGCGGCGGCAACGTGGCCATGGACGCTGCCCGCTGCGCTAAGCGGCTGGGCGCTGAAAACGTGTACATCGTCTACCGCCGGGGCATGGAAGAGCTGCCCGCCCGCAAGGAAGAAGTGGAGCACGCCGAGGAAGAGGGCATCATCTTCAAGACCCTTTCCAACCCCATCGAAGTGCTGGGCGATGACAAGGGCTATGTGAAGGGCCTGGTCTGCCAGGAGATGGAGCTGGGCGAGCCGGACGCCTCCGGCCGCCGCCGTCCCGTGGCGAAAGAGGGCTGTACCTTCACCCTGGACGTGGACTGCATGGTCATGTCCATCGGCACCAGCCCCAACCCGCTGATCCGCTCCACCACTCCCGGCCTGGAGACCGATAAGCACGGCTGCATCATCACCAACGGCAGCGACGGCCTGACCACCCGCACCGGTGTATACGCCGGCGGCGACGCGGTGACCGGCGCGGCCACCGTTATCCTGGCCATGGGCGCTGGCAAGGAAGCGGCCAAGGCCATTGATGAGTACATTCGCAACAAGTAAGATCGTCAGCTGAACGGATGCGCAAGCCTTTTTCTTCGCTTTGCTTTTGGCAAAGCGAGGCCCGCTCCGGGGCATTTTTGCCTTTGCAAAAATGCTTTTCCCTGCGCTAAAGAGGCTGCCAAGGCCATTGACGAGTACATCAAAAACAAGTAAGCCCGTTTCGCTATCTCTCCCCTGAAAAAGGCCGGTACGCACTGGAACAACAGGCGTACCGGTCTTTTTTTTTGCGCAAAAACGCCTCGGCTTTTGCCCGGCGGCGGCGTTTTTCCTATATTTTCGGCAGATTTTACCCCGCATTACTAGAACATATATTATTTATTTGCTATACTTAAGCTAGAAGAGACTACACTCCCGCAAAAACAACCAAAAAGGGCCGTTTGGCATCCCGCCCCGGCTCTGCACTGAAAAAGAGAGGAACTGTGCAACATGATCCAGAACAACGCGATCGACTTCAACGAAAAAAACGGCTTTATCTGTGATATGGACGGCGTGATCTATCACGGCAACATCATCCTGCCCGGCGTGGCGGAGTTCATCCAGTGGCTCCACGACGAAAAAAAGGAATACCTGTTTTTGACCAACAACAGCGGCTACACCCCCAGGGAACTGAACCAGAAGCTGCTGCGCATGGGCCTGGATGTGCCCGAAGAGCGTTTTTACACCAGCGCCCTGGCCACCGCCGCCTTTTTGAAAGAGCAGGCCCCGGGCTGCTCGGTGTTCGCCATCGGCGAGGCCGGCCTGCTGAACGCATTGTATGATGCGGGCATCACCATGAACGACGTGAACCCGGACTATGTGGTGGTGGGCGAGGGGCGCTCCTATTCGCTGGACACCCTGACCAAGGCCACCAACCTGGTGCTGGGCGGCGCAAAGCTGATCGGCGCGAACTCCGACGTGTCCGGCCCCATCGAAAAGGGCATCGCCCCGGCCTGCCGGGCCCTGGTGGCCCCTATCGAGATGGCCACCGGCACCCAGGCCTACTTCTGCGGCAAGCCCAACCCCCTGATGATGCGCACCGGCCTGCGGATGCTGCACTGCCATTCCGCCGACGCGGTCATGGTGGGCGACCGGATGGACACCGATGTGATCTCCGGCATGGAGAGCGGCATGTCCACGGTGCTGGTGCTCTCCGGCCTGTCCACCCTGGACACCTTGAAGACCTACGCCTACCGGCCCACCATGGTGCTGAACGGCGTGGGCGACATCGCCTCCATCGCCCGCTCGATGAAATGATGTAAAAAGCAGCGAAAGGCGGCCCGTGCGTTGCACGGGCCGCCTTTGCTCTTCTTTTTTACCGCCGGGGCGCTTTCCAGACGGTCCGCCGCACCGGGCTCCATTGCAGCGGCAGATGGTAGCGCTCCTGGATCAGCACCGGCTGCCAGTTATGCCGCCGGCACTGGTCCCGATAATAGGCGTTTTCTTCCAGCACCGTCTCCAGCGTACAGCCGGAATCGTCCAGCCGCTGCTCGATGGCGTTGGCGTGGGCTTTTATGTCCCCAAAATGCCGCCAGATGTACCCCTCGCTCATCACCAGGCAGAAAAACCGGATCTGGCCCCGGTGTTCCGGCGGCAGGTCCTCCGCCCAGTCCAGGGGGATGTAGCCCCCTTCCACGATCAGGTTTTGCCGGTTTTCAATGGCGGTCTTGACCATCTCCCGCAGGATCGGCCACAGATAGGCTTCCAGTTCCCGGTCGTCCTCCGGGGTGAGGGCGGTCTGCCCGCTGCGGATCAGCCCCATCTTCAGCAGGTCGATGGAAAGATAGGGCCAGCGGCACTGTTCCAACAGGCGCTGGGCCAGCAGGGTCTTGCCGGTGTGGGAAGCGCCGGTGATCAGCACGACCATGGGCTTGCTCCTTTCGCTTTTTTACCAAAAGCCTATCCCTTTTTGCGCTCCTTGTCAACTGGCCCAGTAAGCTTTTCTATGTTACGCATATTTCCGTTTGAACAATGCAATTGACAAAAGATAAGATAGTGCGAAAATAAGGATCGTGCTTACAAATCCGATCATCATGCTCAAATCGAAATGATCCACAACAAAGCCCATGATCGCATTGTCTGTTACGCGTGACCAGATCCCCAAAACAATCAGCAGGATGATCAGAATGAACATCACCGCAAATCCCGCATTGACGCCTTTCCAATAGTTCGATGGAAGCATAAACGCAAGGAACAGCAAGACGACACAAAAAGAGGCCACGGACAGAAACAAATAGAAGCCAAACCGATACGCTGGGAAACAAAAATAAGAGATCGTGTTTACCACGAGCGCAACGCACAAACCGATGAGCGCCGCGATCCCCGCAAAGGCATACCGGCTGCTGACGATCTGCTTTTTTGAAATGGGCAATGCGACCGCATATTTTCCCCATTTCCACTGTTCATCCGAGTTTGCAAGCGTGATCAGCATGGAGGCCACTTCCAGAGGAACCAGTAGGAAACTAATGTAGATGGGGCCAGCCCCCTCCAAAACGATCATCAGCGCGGCAATGATGGCCAAGTCCATGACCAGCCGGGCGATCCCGTATTTCTTCCGAACCGTCAGGAAGTCTTTGATCAATAAGCCTTTCATTGCATTTCCCCCTTTACATAAAACAGCATGATCTCTTCGATCGTGGCCGGGCCAACGATCGCGTTTGCATATTGTTTTGCGGCCTTGCTGCGGTCTTTCACGAGGACCCTAAACTGATAATCCTCTTTGCGGTAAGCAATGATGTCCGATTTATCCAGCGTGTCAAACACGGCAGCCCCACAGTTCAAAATGCCGTAATTGTCGATCAGGTCGTCTTTCTCGTGGGTGAAGATCAATTTGCCTTTGTGGAGGAAGGTGATATAGTCCGCCACTTTTTCCAGATCGCTTGTGATATGGGAGGATACCAAAACAGAGTGATTTTCATCTTGCACAAAGTCAATGAGCATATCCAAGACGTCATCCCGGATGATGGGGTCCAGTCCGCTGGTCGCTTCGTCCAAGATCAGCAGCTCCGCCTTGTGAGACAGCGCCACAGCGAAGGCCAGTTTCACTTTCATGCCTTTGGAGAAGTTTTTGATCTTCTTATCCTTCGGCAATTCAAAGGTTTCAAGATACCGGCGGTAGCACGGCCAGTCCCAGCTGGAATAGATCCCCGACATGAATGTTCCGATCTCTTCCGGCGTGAAAATGTCGGGGAAATGGTTCTCATCAAAGACCACGCCCAGCTTATCTTTTATTTCGATCTCATCCGAAACATGGTCTTTGCCAAAAATGCGTATCTCCCCGCCGGTTTTTTGGGTCTCATTTAAAATGCAGTTGATCGTTGTGGATTTTCCGGCGCCGTTTTCTCCGATCAGCCCCATAATGACGCCCCGGGGAAGCGCAAAACTCACCTTATCAAGGACAAAATCGCCATAGTCTTTCGATAATTCTCGAATTTCCAGAACATTATCGGTCATCATTCATCCTCCTCATACATTAATGTGAGCAATTCTGTCAGCTTATCCAGAGAGATCCCGCTTGTGCGGGCGATCTCGATCGCTTCCGAAAACTTTTCTTCTATCTTTTTCTGCTGCTCTTCCAAATAGAAGTCTTGATTTTGCGCGGATACATAGCAGCCTTTTCCGGCGCTCGTTTCGATAAAACCATCTTCCTGCAACGTGGCATATGCCTTTTGAACCGTTAAAATGCTGATATGCAGCGACTTTGCCAAGGATCTTACAGACGGGATCGCTTCGCCCGTTTTTAACTCTCCGCTCATAATCGCCGCTTTCATTTGCGAGGCGATCTGCTCGTATAAAGGCCGGCTTGCCTTATTGCTTACAACGATCTCCAACTCCTCACCACCATTCCGTTATGTAGTGTTATGTTATTACAAGTACAGTATAAAACGCATAAAAACAGCTGTCAAGAGGGTAAATCAAAAAAAGCAGGCCGAATCACTCGGTCTGCCTTTTCTGATCGATATGCGTTTGAAAGAGCGCCTGGCCGGCAGTCGATCTCCCGGTCGGTCTCCGGCGGCCTGCCAGCCGATATGCGATCCTTTTTGTAACAAAATCCAGATCCTTGCGTATTATCCAGCGAGACCGGTCTTACAACTTGTGAAAGGGGGAAGATCCCAGTGAACGAAGAAGGATGGGCAAGCCGTCTGCGGCAGGATGACACGGCGGCGCTGCAAGAAGTCATGGATGCCTACACCGCCTATCTGTGCACCGTGGCCCGGAACATGGCCGCCCCTGCCCTCACCGCCCAGGACGTGGAGGAGATCGTCTCCGAAGCCTTTGTGCGGCTGTGGACCCACCGGAACACGCTGGACCCGGCACTCTCGCTCAAGGGCTACCTGCTGCGGGTCACCAAAAACCTGGCGGTGGACAAGCTGCGCAGCGAAAAGAACGCCTGCCTTCCTCTGGTGGAGGAGATCGTCGCCTGCCGGGACGAGGTGGAAACGGCCCTGGAGCGGGCGGAAGCGGTGGCACGGCTGCAACGGCATCTGGCCGCCCTGCCCCGCCAGGACCGGGACCTGCTCCTCCGGTTTTACTACTACCACCAGCGCACCTGCGACATTGCAAAAGCCTACGGCATCCAGCACGGCGCGCTTCGCACCCGGCTGTCCCGCCTGCGGGCACGGCTGAAAAAAGAACTGGAAAGAGAGGATCGGCCATGACGGAAAAAATCGAACTGCACGATCTGTTCGCACAGATCGACGATACCACACAGCTGAACACCCAGGGCATCCGAGAGGAACGGATCAAAGCGGCGGTGCTGGACAAGATCCAGCCGCCGCAGACCGAGCGCATCCGCCGGGGCCGCCCGTCCCGCCGGTGGTTCGCTGCCCTGATCGCGGCGGCGTGTGCCCTGGTTTTGTCGATGGGGGTCTGTGCGCTCACCGGCGGCCTGTTCGGTGTCCGGCTTCTGGACGACAGCCAGCGCCAGGCGCTGCAAACGCCCCGCTATGCGGTGATCGCAGGCAGCCGCCTGCCGGAGACCGGGGACGATGAACGGCTGCTCACCGGCTACAGCGCGCAGATATTGGATGAAGAATACCTGGCGGAAAACGAGCTGATCTTTTTCGACTCCGTGGGCACCATCACCGGCGAAACGGAGGACGGCCAAACGGCTTTTCCGGAATTTATCTTTGAAAACGGAGACACTGCCATCCTGACCCAGCCCCAGGGCGAGGGCTGGCAGCTTCAGCAGGGCGACACCATCACGGTGACCTTTCGGCAGAACATCCAGGACAACCCCAACGCTTTCCCCCAGGGCAACAAGCTGTCCCTTGGGGTGATCCTGGACGGCATCCCCCAGGACCTTTGGCAGGGCAGCGACACGTCCTTCACCTTCTGCTACACCGCTCCCCGGGCGGGAACGTTTTACTTTTACCTGCAAGACCTCTCGTCCGAACCGGTGATCATCACCGATGCCGCCGTCACGCTGGAGCAGCCCTGAGCGCCCCTCACGTTCTCTGCCAAAGCCATTCCACATCCGGGAACGCCAAATGCAACAGAAATCCCGCCAGCACAGCGACTTCCAAAGCAAGCACCACGTAGCAGAGGATCTTTACAAGCTGCCTGCCTTTTGCTTTTGCGTTTTCCAGGTCCAGAT
This sequence comes from uncultured Oscillospiraceae bacterium, assembly GCA_949291395.1. GTDB lineage: Bacteria > Bacillota > Clostridia > Oscillospirales > Ruminococcaceae > Allofournierella. The sequence continues at coordinate 42,436 of CASEVW010000114.1, forward strand.
ACATGGCGTTCACTTTCTCGTCCGTCAGGCCCTTTTCCCGCACATCCTGCACGTCGATGTCCCTTACCAGTTCATCCAGCGTCATATCAAAAAAGTCGCTCAGCAGCACCAACTTTTGAAAATCGGGATAGGACTGCCCTGACTCCCATTTGGAAATGGTTTGCCGGGAGACCTGGAGCTCCATGCCCAATTCCTCTTGTGACAGCCCTTTCTGCTTGCGGATGGACAACAGTTTTTCGTTGAATTTCATCGTTTCAAAAGCCCTCCTTTTCTTTGGTGGCTCCATTATAGATCGGAGAGCGGCGGGCCGGCAAGCAACAAGGGTTGGCAATTTGTCCACGCAGCTTAACAATCAGGATCTGCCTTGCTCTGCGCACAAAATGGAAACCGCTTTTTCCCCGGCCATGCCCGTTATCGGCGGCTGTAGGCCCAATAGGCCAGGCCCTTTAACAGCAGCGCGGCCAACAGGGCCGATAGGGAGGCATAAAACGCTGGCATATTGAACAGCGCGGTGGTGTTCGTGAGGAACAGCAAAAACAGCAAAAGAAGATCCACCACAATGCCGCCGCTTTTATCGTGCAGGTACTGGTTCCGTTCGTCCAGTTCCGCCCGCATATGCTCTTTTAACAGGCTGCGGTTTTTCAGCAGCTTTTTGTTATGGCAGATCCGGTAGACCACATAGCCAAACCCGCCGAAAAAGATCACCCGGCTGACCGTGTCCGCCAGGTCGGTCATGATCCTTGAGTCGCCGCCCAGCTCGCCCATGACCACCATGTAGACCAGCATCGCGGCCAAAAGGGCCCAGGAGGAGCGGATGCGCCATTTGATCTTATTGGTATAGCTCATGTTCTCAAACATCTTCATACTTTTTGTCCTCCATTTCCTTGTTTTCCTGCAAGCAGCACAGCTCTTCCACGCTCACCTGGAACACCTGGGCAATGCGGTAGGCCAGCATCAGGGAGGGGTTATACTGTTCCTTTTCGATGGAGATGATGGTGCGGTTGGACACATGCACCAGGTCCGCCAGCTGCTGCTGCGTCATGTTGGCTGCAGTGCGCAGCTGCCTTACTTTTGTTTTCATGGGCTTTCCTCGTTATGTGAAGTATACTTCCTATGAAGTTTACTTCATAATATCACAAATTTTGTACGCCGTCAATTCCGTGCAGGCAATATACAAAAGCAAAAGCAGCAGGCCAAAACCTGCTGCTTTTTTCTTGGGTCTTCGGGGCCGGGCGTTACCCCTCCAGCTCTTTTTTCATCCACACATGGGGGCAGCCCTCGTCCAGGTCCTCTTCGCCCCAGGGCTGGTAGCCCTGCTTTTCGTAAAAGCCCTTCGCCGCCACCTGGGCGTGCAGGCAGAGCTGATTGCCGCCCTGCTGGCGCACCAGCCCTTCCGCCTCCCCCAGCAGCCGGGCCCCGCAGGCTTTTCCCCGCCAGGGCTTGCGCACCGCGATGCGGCCCACGGTGTCCCGCCCGGTGTCCTCGTCCCGGAACACCCGGCAGGTGCCCACAGGCATTTCCCCGTCGAACAGCACCAGATGCACCGCCCGCCGGTCGATCTCGTCAAATTCGTTTTGAAAGCCCTGCTCTTCCATGAACACCTCTTTGCGGATGTCCATGGCCTCGGCGGGCAGCGTGTCATACCGTTTTGTTTCCAATCGTGTCCTCCCCCTCTTGCGGCTGTTTTTTTCAGTGTAACAGACCCGGCCCCGCCCCGTCAACGGCAGGTTCGCCCGGCCCTGGCATCACGCAAACAGCAAAATTCCCCGGGAAAAGATCCCCGGGGAATTTTTTGTGTTTTTCTTTGGCGTTTACGCCTCTTCCTCTTCGATGCGGGCAAGGCTCGCCAGATCGTAAGGCGTGGACTGGTACACATAATAGTTCAGCCAGTTGGTGTACAGCAAAAAGGCGTGGCCCCGCCAGCGGTAGACCGGCTCTTTGCTGGGGTCGTCGTCCGGGTAGTAGTTTTTGGGCGGCTGAATGGGCAGCCCCCGTTCCACATCCCGCCGGTATTCCGCATCCAGCGTGAACTTATCGTACTCCGGGTGGCCGGTGACAAAGATCTGCCGGCCGGACTCGGTGCTCATCAAATAAAGCCCCGCCTCGTCGCTCTCGGCCAGCACCCGCAGCGCGCCGCAGGCTTCCACCTGGTCCCGCCGCACGCCGGTGTGACGGGAATGGGGGGCATAGAACACCTCGTCAAAGCCCCGCACCAGCGGGTTTGCGGGCCGCAGCACCCGGTGGGGGAAGATGCCGAACATCTTTTGGGGCAGCAGCTCCTTTTCGATGCCGAAGTGATAGTACAGCCCCGCCTGGGCCCCCCAGCACACATGCAGGGTAGAATAGACGTTGGTCTTGGAAAACTCCATGATGCGGCACAGCTCGGGCCAGTAGTCCACTTCCTCAAAGGGCATCTGTTCCACCGGCGCGCCGGTGATGATCATGCCGTCGAACCGCTGGTCCTTTACCTGTTCAAAGGTCTTGTAAAAGGCGGAAAGATGCTCCCCGGCCACATGGGTGGCCGCATGGCTGGCGGTGTGCAGCAGCGTCAATTCCACCTGGATGGGGCTGTTGGCCAGCAGCCGGGCCAGCTGGGTCTCGGTGGCGATCTTGGTGGGCATCAGGTTCAGCGCCAGGATGCGCAGCGGCCGGATCTGCTGGCTTTCCGCCCGCTGGCAGTGCATGACGAAAACATTCTCCCGCCCAAGCTCGGCGTAGGCGGGCAGGTCCTGGGGAATGATCAAGGGCATGGCAGGTTACTCCTTTTGGGTATTTTTTCCCGCGTCCAGCGCCAAAAACAGCACCGTGGGGGCGGTGAGCAGAAAGGTGGGCAGCAGATAGCGGATCTCGTTGGTGCTGGCCGCCACCACCACCGACGCCAAATTGCACGCCACCGGCAAAAGGGCGGGCCAAAGCCGCAGCATCCCTTTTGCGCCCCGGCGCACAAAGGCCAGGGCCAGCGCTATTAGGTAAAACACATGGCTGAACAGCCCGTATCCCCGGTCCAGCCGCCACAGGGTGGTGGTGTTGCGCAGGATCTCGGTGGCGCAGACCCAGGGATTCTGCAAAAACAGCTCCAGATACAGCCGCACGATCTGGCCCGGGTGCTGGCCCGCCGCCAGGATAAACACATTGTTGAACACGTCGTTGGTGCCGTCCCTGTCCTCCAAAAGCGGTGCGAACTGCTGCTCGTTTTCACTGAGGACATAGCGGCTCAGGTCCCGGCTCCAGCAAAGGCGCTGGGCCCGGGTGAACTGGGTAGTCTCCGGATTCGAGAGGCAGAAGTCCACATAGTCCATGGGCAGCAGTTCTTCCATGCGCTGGCGCTGCTCCGGGGTGATCTGACCGCCCTTTTGGTCCACCGCTACGATGCCGGTGGCGTACACCTGCACCGCAAAGCCGTTGGCCGGGCTCTTCACCCCCAAAAGCGGAACGGCCACGCCGTCCACCAGACAAACGCAGGCGGCACACACCGCCACGCTGGCAAGCAGGGCCGTCTGCCGCCGCCAGATGGCCCTGCAGAACAGCCACGCCCCCGCCAGCAAGGTGAGCACCAGGCCGTTGTGGCGGAATAGGCCGGTGAAGGCCAGCGCCGCCCCAAGGGCCAGCATCCAGGGCCAGCGCAGGGGCAGGTCCTCCGCCAGCAGCCGCAGGATGCAGTAGAGCACCACGCCGGCGCACAGCGCCGCGGGCATATCTTTGATAGGGCTCACCGCCGCCTCGCCCACCACCGGGCAGAGGCTGGCCATGGTGAAAGCCGCCGTCAGGCAGAACAGCCCCACGCCCCGCCGGTACAGCCAGGCGGCAAAGCCGGTGAGCAGCGCCGCCAGGGCCAGCAGCTGCAATGCGGTGAGCACCTCCGGCCGGCCGCCCGAAAGCCACAGCAGGGCGGTGTGGGCGGGGGTGTGCACGTCGCTGAGGGGGGCGTCCCCCCGCAGCATCTCCAGTTCATATTGCAGGTCCACATAGTCCAGATAGGGAAAGCTCCTGGCCCAGTATACCATCAATGGGGCCAGCATGGCGGCAAAAAAGCCCAGCCGGGGAAAGGCGGGCCGCCCCGGGCGGGCGCGCTCTTCGGCGGCCTTCTCCCGCAGCTTCGCCAGCGCCTGGCACAGCGTGGGGGTGATGAGCAGCGAGAGGCCCAGCCCCAGGGCCAGCGCCTTATAGGGCGGCCAGAACCAGGCGGTATAGTAAGGGTCCACCACCAGTTCCAGCAGCATGACCGCTGCCAGGGCCAGCCCCACCAGCACCGTGGGGAGGATCCAGCCCTTTGCCCGGTAGGCGGCGGCGATGGTTTGGGGCCGGTACCA
>CASEVW010000115.1 GCA_949291395.1 uncultured Oscillospiraceae bacterium
CGCCACAACGGCAAAGTAGAGCGCAGTCACCGTGAAGACCAAAAGCGTTTCTACGACACCCACCGTTTCTTCTCTCTTGCCGATTTTGGTGTGCCGCTCGCTGCACACCAAAATCGCTCCAACAGCTTACCTATGCGCCCCCTTGCCTGGCTCTCTCCGAAAGAAAAACTTGCTGCCTTCTTTGAATCTCTCACTGTACAAGATGTTTGACAAACCTACATTTTTGCTGGACAGCACCGTTTCTGCTCTCCATAATATAGAAATAATACAGGAAATCGAAACGGAGGCTGCGCAAATGAAGCATTCCTCTTTTCCCATTCTGGAATTTGACCCGGACTGCCGGGCCAAACTCTGCCCGGAGCAGCCCGACGCTCCCCTGCTGCCGGAAAAATGCGTGATCACCTTCTTCCGGGAAGCACTGGAGGAGCTGGTGCGGGAACAGAACCTTTCCCCCATCGCCCATCTTCATTCCGAGATCGTGGATCTTCCCATCTACCGGCTGGAGCGGCGTGGTAAGCCGGTATGCGTTGCTCTTCCCTTTGCCACCTCGCCGGGCGCGGTCTGCACACTGGAAGAGCTGCATGCACTGGGTGCAGAGAAATTCGTGGTCTGCGGCGGGGCTGGCTGCCTGGTGCCTGATCTGAAGCTGGGGCGGGTGATCCTGCCGGCGAGCGCCGTGCGGGATCAGGGCGCTTCCTATCACTATCTGGAACCCAGCCGGGAAGTGAAATGCTCCCCTGCCGCTCTGGCCGCTGCCAAACGGGGATTGGCCGAGCTGGCAGTGCCGTATCTGGAATGCAAGACCTGGACGACCGACGCTCTGTACCGGGAGGCCGAAGATAAGATCGCCCGCCGGGTGCAGGAGGGCTGCCTGACCGTGGAGATGGAATGTGCCGGTTTTTTTGCCGTTTCCCAGTTTTACTCCCTGCCGCTGGTTCAATTGCTGTATGCCGGCGACGATCTGAGCGCCGAAACATGGGACAGCCGTGACTGGGACAAACAGCGCTCCGCCCGCCGGAATATCCTTGAGACCGCCATAGAACTGACCACCTTTCTTTGATCGTTCCGTACAAAGCGCGCCGCCCGGCAGCATCTACTGCCGGGCGGCGCGTTTTGTACTATTCAGGCCGGTTCACTTATTCTGCGCTTTGAAGATCTCGATCTCGCTGGCGGGCAGTTCGTGGCGGAACTCCCGCTCGGTGCGATGCAGATTGCCGCAGATGCAGGTCTCTTCGCCCTTTGCGTCCAGAGGCATATAGTAGCCGCAGGTGGTGCAGCGGGCGTACAGGCCGGGCTTGCGCTTGAATTCCTTCGCCAAAAAGCCGGTGGCTTTGGGGCCGTGGCCCACATAGGCAAAGTTCATCTTCGCTTTCAGCTCTTCCTGCTGTTTGCGGATCTGTTCCTCGTTTACATTCCAGTTCGACAGCATCGTGCTACTTCCCTCTTTCTTATGTGATCAGTCCAGGAAATCCCGCAGCTTTTTGGAGCGGCTGGGATGACGCAGCTTGCGCAGGGCCTTGGCCTCGATCTGGCGGATGCGCTCACGGGTGACCTCAAACTCGTGGCCCACCTCTTCCAGCGTGCGGGGACGGCCGTCCTCCAGGCCGAAGCGCAGCCGCAGCACCTTTTCCTCCCTGGGGGTCAGGCTCTTGAGCACGGTGGACAGCTGCTCTTTCAGCAGGGTGTGGCTGGCGGCCTCGGCGGGCACCGGAGCGTCCTCGTCGGGGATGAAGTCGCCCAGATGGCTGTCTTCCTCCTCACCGATGGGGGTCTCCAGGCTCACAGGCTCCTGGGCCACCCGCATGATCTCACGCACCTTTTCCACCGGCATGTCCAGCGCCTCGCTGATCTCGTCAGCGGTGGGTTCGTGGCCGTTCTGGTGCAGCAGCTGGCTGGACACCTTTTTCACCTTGTTGATGGTCTCCACCATATGCACCGGGATGCGGATGGTGCGGGCCTGGTCCGCAATGGCGCGGGTGATGGCCTGCCGGATCCACCAGGTGGCGTAGGTGGAGAACTTGAAGCCCTTGGTGTGGTCGAACTTTTCCACCGCCTTGATCAGGCCCAGGTTGCCCTCCTGGATCAGGTCCAGGAACTGCATGCCGCGGCCCACATAGCGCTTGGCGATGGACACCACCAGGCGCAGGTTGGCCTCGCTCAGGCGCTGCTTGGCCCGCTCGCCCTTGTGGATGGCGGTCTCCAGATTGCGCAGCTCGATCTTGTCCTCCACGGACAGCGCGTCCTTTTCGCTGTTCAGCCAGATGCGCTTTTCATCGCTGGAAAGCTCCTGGTCCGCCTCGATCTGGCAGATCTTTTGGAACTTCTCCTGCTTTGCCTCAATGGCCTTGTTGCCGTCCAGGATGTCCAGCGCCAGGCGGATCTCCTCGTCGCCGCTGAGCAGGGGCACCCGGCCGATCTCTTTCAGATAGACCTTCACCGGGTCGTCGATGGCAACGCCCTCGGCGGACAGGGCGCTCTCAAACAGATCGACGCTTTCTTCGGTGAGGGTGAAATTGTCCGAATCGGCTTCCGGTTCGTCCACGATCTCCACGTTGTGGCTTTCCAGCGTCTCGTACAGCTTGTCGATCTGCTCCACGTCGAAGCCGGTGTCTTCAATGGCGTCATTGATCTCCTTGGTGGACAGCTTGCCATTGCGCTTGCCAGTCTCGATCAGCTCACGGATAGTGATTTTCTTTTCTGCCATAACTTTTACGTCCTCCTGAATCGGTAACATTTATTTTATAAGAAGGAACCGGCTATGCTTTTTTCTGGCGCAGCCGAGTCAGGTAATCTTCCAGCTCGTCCCCGGTCATCCGGGCGGCTTCGGTGCTTTTGGGGGCGCTTTGTTCGATGCGCCCCAGATACATCTCCACGTCCCGGGGGCCGATGCCCACGTCGTAGTTGCGGGCCAGCAGGTGGGAGATGCGGTTCACGGTGTCCTCCGGCAGGCGGGTGGCCAGGGCCGTCAGGTCCGGGGTGATGCCCTGGGCCTTGCAGCTCAGGATGGCCCCGTAGGCCTCGCCCATGTCCGGCATCAAAAACTGCTGGGGTCGCAGCCGTTTTTCCACCACCGGGATGAAATCCGGGTTTTTCACCATGGCCGCCACCAGCTGCTGCTCGGCGCTGGCCACGCCCAGCGCCCGCTCGCCGTTCATGGTGTTGTAGGGCAGCTTGATGTCCGCCCCAAGGCCCTCGTTCAATAGGTCCTTTTGTTTCTGGCGCTCCTGCCGGCGGCGATTGGAGCGGATGGCGGAATCCAGCTGGGTCAAAATGGCGGATTTTGCCACGTCGGTCTCCTCGGCAAGGCGGCCGGCGTAGATGTCCCGCTCGGTGGGCGAGACCTTATCCGCCAAGATGCGGATGACCTCTTTGATATATTCCACCCGGTCCGCCGCGCGGGTGATGTCGTATTTGTCCCGCACCTTTTTGATCTTGTACTCGATGGCGTTGCTGGTGCCGTTCAGCAGCCGCTCAAAGGCGTCCCGGCCAAACTTTTTGATGAATTCGTCCGGGTCCTTGGCATTGGGGATGTTCAGCACCGACACCTTCACCGGGCTGTCGGCAAACAGGCCCAGGCTGCGGGCGGTGGCTTTCTGGCCCGCCTCGTCCGAGTCGTAGCACAGCACCACCTCGTCGGCGTATTCTGCCAATAGGCGCACCTGTTCGGCGGTGAGGGCGGTGCCGCAGGCGGCCACCGCCGTGTCAAATCCCGCCTGGTGCATGCTGATCACGTCCATATATCCCTCGCAGAGGATATACCGGCGGCTGGTGCTCTTTTTTGCGATGTTCAAAGCGAACATCGCCTTGCTTTTTTTGTACACCAGCGTCTCAGGACTGTTGATGTACTTGGGTTTTTCATCCCCCAGCACCCGGCCGCCAAAGGCGATCACGTTGCCCCGCAGGTCAAAGATCGGGGTCATCACCCGGCCCCGGAAGGCGTCGTACACGTTGCCCTTTTCGCTGCGCTTGACGATGCCGGAAGCCAGCATCTCCTCCTCGGTGTAGCCCTTGGCCCGCAGATGCATCCGCATGGCCCGAAAATCGTTGGGCGCGTACCCCAGGCCAAAGCGCCGGATGGTGGAATCGGACAGGCCCCTTCCCCGCCAATAGGCCCGGGCGGCCCGGGCTTCGTCGTTGCCGGCGTTCAGCTGCTCAAAGAAAAACCGGGCGGCCTCCTTGTTGATGGACAAGATGCGGCTGCGCAGCCGCCCCACCTTGTCGTTCTCCTCCGGCATGGCCATGCCGGCCCGGCCGGCCAGATACTTGACCGCCTCCACATAGTCCAGGTTGTTGATCTTTTTGATAAAGGTGATCACGTCGCCGCCGGCCCCGCAGCCAAAGCAGTAAAAGCTTTGGGTCTCGGGATACACCACAAAGGACGGCGTTTTCTCGCTGTGAAAAGGGCACAGGCCGGTGTGGGTCCGGCCCCGGTGCCGCAGCTGCACATAGCTGGCCACCACGTCGGTGATGTCGTTGCGGCGCACCACTTCCTCGATGTATTCATGAGGGATCAAACCATGCCCCTCCTTTCTCTGCCGTTAGAGCACATGCCATTTTCGGGGCACGAACAGCTCTTCAAAGGCGCGCACGGCGAACTCGTCGCTCATGCCGCTGATATAATCGGTGACCGCCCGGTCCACGCCCTCCTGATAGGCGATCTGCAAAAAGCCCTCGGGCAGCCGGTCAATGTCGCTGCTCAGCCGCTCGTACAGCGCCGCCAGCAGCTTTTCCACCTTGGCTTCCTCCCGCTTGGCCACCTTATCCACATAGACCGTGGAATACATAAAGCCGTGCAGCGCCTCGTAGGCTTCCTCCACCCTGGGGCTGAAGGCAAGGCCCGCCGGGCTGCTGTGGGCCACCAGGTCCTCGATCAGGGTGGTGATGCGGCGGCTTTTGGTGTCGCCCAGCACCTGGACCACCTCCGGCGGCAGCTGCTCGGGGCGCAGCACACCGGCGGTGATGGCGTCCTCGATGTCGTGGTTCATGTAGGCGATGCGGTCCGCATAGCGCACGGCGCAGCCCTCCAGCGTGGCGGGCCAGACGCCCTTGGTGTGGCACACCAGGCCGTTGCGCACCTCCCAGGTCAGGTTCAGGCCGGTAAAGCGCTTTTCCAGCCGGTCCACCACCCGCAGGCTCTGCTGGTAGTGCTTGAAGCCGTGGGGGCTCAGCTGGTTCAGCGCCCGCTCGCCCGCATGGCCAAAGGGGGTGTGCCCCAGGTCGTGCCCCAGGGCGATGGCCTCGGTCAGGTCCTCGTTCAGCCGCAGGGCCCGGGCGATGGTCCGGGCGATCTGGCTGACCTCCAGAGTGTGGGTCAGGCGGGTGCGGTAGTGGTCCCCCTCCGGCGAGAGGAACACCTGGGTCTTCTGTTTGAGCCGCCGGAAGGACTTGCAGTGGATGATCCGGTCCCGGTCCTGCTGGTAGCAGGTGCGCATGGGGCAGGGTTCTTCCGGCCGCACACGGCCCCGGCTGTTTTCGCTCAGGGCTGCCCCCGGCGACAGGATGGTCCGTTCAATGGTTTGGGTCGTTTCCCGGATGCTGCTCATGCAAAACACCTCCCGCCGAAAAATCTCTGCAATAGTATATACGAGATTGCGGGCAAAAACCCTCTTTTTAAACGGTTCTTTTTTTACAAAAGAGCAATTTTTTACAATTTAGACATCTTCTTTGCCTTGGGAGGCGCAAAAACCGTTAAAAAGGCGTGTAAAAAGGCTTGGAAATGGCAGGCACCACCGCGCCCCGGCTCAGCTCTCGGAAGGCATCCGGCAGGCCGGTCTCGCTGCCCTGGGGCAGCACGGCGGTGAGGGTCACCTTGTCGGCGAACACCGGCTCCTCCACCTGGGCGCCGGCCCCTTGAAGGATCAGCATCGCCCGCTCGTACAGGCTGTAATCCACCTGCACCGTGACCTTGAGGCAGGCCCGCACCGTGACCACCTTGGCGGCCCGCAAAGCGCTGGCGGCGCTTTCGGTATACGCCCGCACCAGGCCCCCGGTGCCCAGCAGGATGCCCCCGAAATACCGGGTCACCACCACGATGCAGTCGGTAAGGCCGGCGTGCTGGATGCTCTCCAGCACCGGCAGGCCGGCGGTCTTGGCGGGCTCGCCGTCGTCCGAATAGCGCATCCGGCTGCCCTCCCGCAGCACATAGGCGTACACGTTATGCCGGGCGGTGCGGTGCTGGGCCCGGATGCTGTTCAAAAATTCCAGGGCCTTTTCCTCGCTGTCCACAAAGGCGGCGTTTGCGATAAAACGGCTTTTCTTTTCTTCGATCTCGGCGGTGGCGGTGCCTTGGATGGTGCGGTAATCCTGCATGGGCGGTATTCCTCCCCTGATTGGAATTTATAGACAACAAAAAAGGCGGTTTGAAACAAACCGCCTTTTTGGCTTTTCTGATCTTACTTCTTGAGACCGAAACGACGGTTGAAGCGATCAACACGTCCGCCGGTGTCAACCAGTTTCTGCTTGCCAGTGTAGAAAGGATGGCACTTGGAGCAAACTTCAACGTGGATCTCAGGCTTAGTGGAACGGGTGTGGATGACCTCGCCGCAAGCGCAGGTGATGGTGCAGTCCACATACTTGGGATGGATGCCCTGTTTCATTCTTTTCACCTCTTTCGGTTAATGACTTTAAGGGGCCATGCTCGATACATGTGCCCATCACAACCTTCAATAGGAGGCCACCAGCATACGCCATCCTGTGCGCATGGAGCGGCCATCGGAACGATTGCCAAAATAGTATAGCACACTTTCTAGGCCAGTGCAAGCACTTTTTGCGCCCTTTCGGCAAAAAATCCGGCGAAACAGAAAACCAGGCCCGGGCAAGGGTGCTTCCCCGCCCGGGCCCAGCCTATTCTTTTTTAGAAAAGCCGCTTTGGCCTTGTGCCGTTCCTCAGGCCAGCAGGGGCTTCAGGGCGCCAGCCAGCGCTTCTTTCTGGGCCTCGGCCTCGGCCAGGTCCTTGCCCAGGGTGGTGAAGTAGGTCTTGATCTTGGGCTCGGTGCCGGAGGGCCGTACCACCACGGTAGCGCCGCCTTCCAGCGCATAGATCAGCACGTTGGCAGCGGGCAGCTGGATGGCCTCGGTGTTGCCGGTGGTCAGGTCGGTGCGGGTGCGGGCCTGATAGTCGGACACAGCCACCACCTTGTAACCGGCAAACTCCTTGGGCGGATCCTGCCGCAGCTTCTGCATGATGCCGGCCATCTTGTCCATGCCGGACAGGCCCGGGAACTCGAAGCTGTCCACCTTGTTCAGGTAACGGCCGTATTCCTTATAGATGCGGTCCAGCTCTTCCTTGATGGAGGAACCGATGCTCCGGTAGTAGGCGGCCATCTCGCAGATCAGCATGCTGCCGATGACGGCGTCCTTGTCCCGCACGTAGGAACCGGCCAGGTAGCCGTAGCTCTCCTCAAAGCCAAAGATGAAGCGCTCCACCTGGCCTGCCGCTTCCAGCTGGGCGATCTGGTCGCCGATCCACTTGAAGCCGGTGAGCACGTTGCGGCACTCCACGCCGTAATGGGCGGCCACCACGTCCGCCAGCGGGGTGGACACGATGCTCTTTACCATCACAGGCTTTTCGGGCATGGTGCCGTTCTCGATGCGCCCCTTGCAGATGTAGTCCAGCAGCAAAACGCCCACCTCGTTGCCGCTCAGCAGCTCATAGCTGCCATCCTTGCAGCGCACGGCGATGCCCACCCGGTCGGCGTCCGGGTCGGTGGCCAGCATCAGGTCCGCGCCGGATCTTTCCGCCAGTTCCAGGCCCAGGCGCAGCGCCTCGAAGATCTCCGGGTTGGGATAGGGGCAGGTGGGGAAGTTGCCGTCCGGGTCCTTCTGCTCCGGCACGATGGTGATATCGGTGATGCCGATGTCGTGCAGAACGCGGGTCACGGGCACCAGGCCGCTGCCGTTCAGGGGGCTGTACACCAGCTTCAGGCCTGCGGTCTGGCACAGGCCGGGCCGCACGCTGCGGCTCTCGATGGCCTGGTACAGGGCCTCGTAGCAGTCCTCGCCCACATATTCGATCAAGCCGGCGGCCAGGCCCTCTTCAAAGGCCATGGTCTTTGCGCCGGTGAGCACGTCGGTCTTCTGGATCTCGGCGTATACCACGTCGGCGGCCTCGTCGGTCATCTGGCAGCCGTCCGGGCCGTAGGCTTTATAGCCGTTATACTTGGCCGGGTTGTGGCTGGCGGTGACCATGATGCCCGCATTGCAGCCGTAATAGCGGGTGGCAAAGCTAAGGGCGGGCACCGGCATCAATGCCTTATAAATGCGCACCTTCACCCCGTTGGCGGCCAGCACTTCGGCGGCGGCCTTGGCGAACACGTCGCTCTTGATGCGGCTGTCGTAGCTGATGGCCACGGTCTGGCTGCCGCCCTGGGTCTTGACCCAGTTGGCCAGGCCCTGGGTGGCCTGACGCACCACATACACGTTCATCCGGTTAGTGCCGGCGCCGATCACGCCCCGCAGGCCGGCGGTGCCGAATTTCAGCGAGACCGCAAACCGGTCTTTGATCGCCTCGTCATCCTCTTTCACCGATTCCAGCTCGGGTTTCAGATCCGGGTCATCCAGGTCGAACGCCAGCCAGCGCTCGTATTCACTTTTATACATTGCACACACCTGCTTCTCATTAAATTAGGTACTTTTTGTGTAAAGTATCCAGCTATTTCTATTCTAATAAAGTTTATTCGGAATGTCAATTCAGCCAGCGTTTTTTGTAAAGCCGCCCAATCTTTTTTTGCGTTACTATTGCACTTTCACCCAAGATCCCCGCCCCTGCCGGTATTGTGTATTCCCGCGGCGGGCGGTATACTAATAGCAATGATATTCTGCGGGGAAGAGGGATTCGGATATGTTTGCAAAGGTAAATAGTTTTGGGGTGCGGGGCCTTTCCGGCTTTTCGGTGACCGCCGAGGCGGACATCAGCGGCGGCCTGCCCCAGTTTTCCATCGTGGGCCTGCCGGACAGCGCGGTGAAAGAAGCCGCCGACCGGGTGCGCAGCGCCATCAAGAACCTGGGCTTTGCCTGGCCCGCCAGCCGTATCACCGTAAACCTGGCCCCTGCCGATGTGAAAAAGACCGGGCCGTTGTATGATCTGCCGGTGTTTCTGGCCCTGCTGTGCGCGGCGGGCCAGCTGCCGCCTTTGCAGCCCCACCAGGGCTTCATCGGCGAACTCTCGCTGGACGGCAGCCTGCGGCCGGTGCAGGGCATGCTTCCCATGGCCCTGGCAGCAGCGGAGTGCGGCGTGACTCAGCTGTTCGTCCCGGCGGAAAACGCCGCCGAGGCCTCCACCGCCGAAGGGGTCACGGTATACGGCGCGGCCACCGCCCGCCAGGTGGTGGAGCATCTCACCGGCG
>CASEVW010000116.1 GCA_949291395.1 uncultured Oscillospiraceae bacterium
CAACAAAGCCGAATGCTGAACGCATTCATAACGATGCCTTTCGGGGTTCGGCTTTTTTTCATACATGGCCCGTTGGTCAAGCGGTCAAGACGGCGGCCTCTCACGCCGCAAACGGGAGTTCGATTCTCCCACGGGTCACCATATAACAAAAAGCTCAGCGTTTTTCGCTGAGCTTTTTGTTTTGTAAAGAAGAAAACGGGAGAGAAAGATCTGCTTAGCCTTGTGCGGACAGGGGCAAATCGGACAGCGCCCAGCCTTCCACCACCCGCACGCCGATGGGGGTCGGGATTCTCCTTGAAGGTTACGAACTCCATGGTGTTTTGCAGGATCTCCTCGCCGGTGTGCAGGTTTTTGATCTTGACGGTGTAGCGGATGGCACACCAGTTGTCCCGGATGATCATGTTTTCAAACCGTCAAGGGATCATTGGCGTTTGGTTAAAACGCAGCAGCGGCTGCGGGAAGGACAAAATGACCTTATTATACAGAAGCCCGGCTATTGCCGGGCTTTTTTGTTTTCAGGGAAAATGCGTTGTGATCTTCTATAAAAAAAGGAGCGCTTAATTGGATGTATTGCTGAATTTGGTACGGCGAAGGAAAAAGAGGGAAAGGAATGACTAAAAATCCAGTTTAATGGACTTTTTAAGTGCTATAATGAACATAAACAGACAGGAAAAAGCGCAAAACGAATCGGAATTTTTAAGAAAAGGAGACAGCTATGGACGAAACAGAACAGCAAAACCCTTATAAAGCCCATTGTTCGGAAGACGGCACACGCAAGCAAACGGTGAAAGAACATCTAATGGGAACTGCCGATCGGGCGGAAGCCTTTGCTAAGGCCTTTGGCGGGCAGGAACAGGCCCGGCTGGCGGGGCTGCTGCATGACATCGGCAAATACAGCCAGGAGTTTCAGCGCCGCTTGCAGGACGGCCCAAGGGTGGACCACGCCACAGCCGGAGCCAAAGAGGCGATAGCGCTGCGGCAGGCGGAGGTGGCCTTTGCGGTGGCCGGGCATCACGGCGGCCTGCCGGACGGCGGCGGAAAAAATGATGCCATGGATGCGGGTACTCTGCTGGGACGCATCCGAAAGCCGCTGCCCGACTACAAAGCCTGGCGGGAGGAAGTGCAGCTTCCCGCCGCCGCCCGCCCGGCCTGGCTCTCACGGGACAATTTCAGCAATGCTTTTTACATACGGATGCTCTATTCTTGCCTGGTGGATGCGGATTATCTGGACACGGAAGCCTTTATGGACGGCCAGACGCCCCGGGGCGGATACGAGACCATTTCGGTCTTGCTGGAACGGCTGAACCAATATGTGAAGCCCTGGTGGAACGCCAAAAACGAACTGAACCACAAGCGCTGTGAGATCTTACGCCAATGTTTTACGGTGGGCGAAACATCGCCGCAGGGCCTGTATACCCTGGCCGTCCCCACAGGCGGGGGAAAAACGGTCTCCTCCCTAGCTTTTGCCCTGGCCCACGGGGCGGCCCGGAAAAAGAACCGGGTGATCTATGTGATCCCCTATACCTCCATCATCGACCAGACAGCACAGGTGTTCCAGGAGATCCTGGGCGAGGAAAACGTGCTGGAACACCATTCCGGCATCGACTACTCCATGCCGGAGGGCGAGGTTGACCCGGCGTTGTACCGCAAGGCGCTGTCCACCGAAAACTGGGACGCCCCGGTGATCGTGACCACGGCGGTGCAGTTTTTTGAATCGCTGTATGCCAACCGCTCTTCCCGCTGCCGCAAGCTGCACAACATTGCGGACAGTGTGGTGATCTTTGACGAAGCCCAGACCCTGCCGATGGATCATCTGCGCCCCTGCGTGGCGGCCATCGGCCAGCTGGTGCAGCATTATGGCGTCACGGCGGTGCTGTGCACCGCCACCCAGCCGGCATTGGGGCCGCTGTTCGACCAATTGGCCCCCGGTTTGCAGATGCGGGAGATCTGCCCCGGCACCGAGGAACTGTACCAGTTTTTCCGCCGCACCACCCTGCGGCATGCCGGAGAGCTGAATGAGGAGACCTTGGCCGCCGAGCTGAACGCCGTGCCCCAGGCGCTGTGCGTGGTGAACCGGCGCAAGACCGCCCAGCAATTGTATGAAATGCTGGAGCCGGAAGGCCGTTATTGCTTGACCACCCTGCTCTGCCCGGCAGACCGCAAGCGGCTGCTGGGCCAGATCCGAAAGCGGCTCAAGGACGGCCTGCCCTGCCGGGTGGTGTCCACCTCGCTGATCGAGGCGGGCGTTGACGTGGATTTTCCCGCCGCGTGGCGGGAGGAAGCCGGGCTGGACTCTATTTTGCAGACCGCTGGGCGCTGCAACCGGGAGGGCAGGCACCCCACAGATGAGAGCCTGGTGACGGTATTCCGCCTGGAGGGGCAGAAACCGCCGCAGATGATCCGGCAGAATGTGGATTCCACCGGGAACGTTCTGCGACGGTTTGGCGATCCTTCAATGCCCCAGGCCATTGAAGCCTATTTTCAGTTTTTGCGGGCGATAAAAGGAGATGCGGCCCTGGACAAGATCGATGTTTTGGACGCCTTTGCCCGAGGGATCGGGGGATGCGGCATGCCCTTTGCGAAGGTGGCTGACAGTTTTCACCTGATCGAAAACGCTGCCGTCACAGTCTATATCCCGGTGGACGAAGGCGAAGAGCTGGTCCGGCGGCTGCAAGCCGGTCAGGGCGGCCGGACGCTTTACCGGCAGCTGGGGCAGTATGCCGTGAACATCTATCCGGAGCATCTGGAAAACCTGCTGGCCGCCGGAGCGGTGGAACCAGTGGACGAAAACGGCTATGTTCTCACGGATATGAATCTGTATGACCGGAACACCGGCTTACAGCTGGACGTGGAAACGGGAAAAGGCATCTGTATTTGATGGAAAACGAAAAAGGGCGGCAAGATGCACCTTGCCGCCGCTTTCTCATAAACTATACCCAATAATTTCTACCCACAGCGTTCCACACAAGGGACGCCGACAAAGATATTATACTCAATTTTATGGGAAAATGCAAAAGGCTGATGCGCACTGCTGCTCTTCAGCGTTGCTACCAAGAAGGGCGGAGCAGCGGTTTTATGCAAAGTGAACATGTTTTGAGAAAAAACGTGCTCAGTTGTAACAAATTTTTGTTTGCTTGCGTGGAACAGAACAAAAATGGTTGACAATCCAGATCCTTTGGAGTAACATATAAGTGAGGAAAAAATAAAATATACTCAATAGAATAAAGAAAGGAGTAGATGAAATGATCCAACTGGAGGTTTGGGGGCCTTACGCCCTCTTTTCGAGGCCTGAGCTGAAAGTGGAACGGGTATCCTATGACGTCCCCACGCCCTCTGCGGCGCGGGGCATCGTGGAAGCGGTCTACTATCATCCCGGCCTGAAGTGGCACATTGATCGGATCTATGTGATGAACCCCATCCGCTTTGTGAGCATCCGCCGCAACGAGGTCACCGGCAAAGTCTCCGCCCGCAACGCCCGTCAGGCGGCACAGGGCACAGGCCAGCCGCTGTATCAGGCTGCCCCGCAGGAGATCGTGCAGCGGGCATCGCTGCTTTTGCAGGATGTGCGCTATGTGATCGAGGCCCATTTTGAGATGACGGAGAACGCCGCGCCCGGCGATAATCCCGGCAAGTTCCAGGATATCGTCACCCGCCGGATGGAGCGGGGCCAGTGCTATCACACTCCCTACTTCGGCTGCCGGGAATTCCCAGTGTATTTCCGCCGCTGGCCGGGCGGCCCGGTCCCTACCATTCCGGAGACCCGGGACCTGGGCCTGATGCTGCACGATTTTGACTACAGCGACCCGCAAAACATCACGCCCACCTATTTCCGGGCAAAACTGGAAAACGGCGTGCTGAACACAAAGGACTGTGAGGTGTTCCGATGATCTTACAGGCATTGACCCGGTATTACGAGGATATGCTGGCGCTGGGCAGGATCGCCCGGCCCGGCTGGAGCAAGGCAAAAATCACCTACGGCCTGGTACTGGATGAAAACGGCGGCGTGATCCAGCTGCTGCATTTACAGCGGGAAGTGGAGAGGGGCAAGAAGAAGGTGCTTGTGCCCCAAGAACTGGAACTGCCCGCCCCGGTGAAGCGGGCGGTGAACGTTGCGGCCAACTTTTTGTGGGATAACAGCGGCTATCTTTTGGGGGCGGATGCGAAAGGCAAGCCCGCCCGCACGGCGGAGTGCTTTGCTGCCGCAAAGGCGCTGCATCTGGAGCTGCTGCAAAGCGCGGATTCTCCCGCCGCCTGGGCCATTGTCCGCTTTTTTGAGACCTGGGACCCGGCGCAGGCGGCCAGCCACCCCGCTTTGCAGGAGGACTGGGAGGATCTGATGAAGGGCTCCAACCTGACCTTCTGGTATGGGGAAGCCCCGGCGGCGGAGGATGCGGCAGTACGGGAAGCCTGGCAGCGGCATTACGAAGATGCGGACCCGGAGGCAGAGAGCGCTCTCTGCCTGGTCACCGGCCGCCGCGGGCCGCTGGCACGGCTGCATCCCAGCATCAAAGGGGTCGCGGAGGCGCAAAGCAGCGGCGCGTCGCTGGTCTCTTTCAATGCCCCGGCGTTCTGCTCCTACGAGCATGAGCAGGGAGGCAACGCACCCACCAGCGAATACGCCGCCTTTGCCTATGCCACGGCGCTGAACACCCTGCTGGCGGACCGCAACCACGTCTGCACCGTGGGCGACACCACCATCCTCTGCTGGGCCGAGGGCGGCGAGGACGCTTACCAGGACTGCTTTTTGGACAGCCTGTTCAACGACAGCTATACCGAGCAGGATCTGCTGAATACCCTGCATGCCCTGGCGGAAGGGCGCCCCATTGACTGGGACGACAGCCGGCTGGACCCCTCCACCCGCTTCTATGTGCTAGGGCTGGCCCCCAATGCCGCCCGGCTTTCGGTGCGGTTCTTCTGGCAGAACAGCTTCGGCACCATGGCACGCAATCTGGCCCGCCATTATGAGCGGCTGGAGATCGTCCGCCCCGCATTTGACAAATTCCCCACGCTGCCGATCTGGCGGCTGCTGCGGGAGACCGTGAACCAAAACGCCCGGGACAGCAAGCCCAACCCCCGCCTGGCAGGGGATCTGCTGTTGGCGGTGCTGAACGATGCCCCCTATCCGGCCACACTGCTGAATGGCGTGGTGCTGCGCATCCGTGCCGAGCGGGAGGTCAGCCGGGGCCGGGCCGCCATTTTGAAAGCCTATTACCTGCGGAATGCGCAGGATGAACAACTGAAGGAGGTCATGACTGTGGACTTGAACGAACAGACAACATACCTGCCCTATGTGCTGGGGCGGCTGTTTGCGGTGCTGGAGGCCGTGCAGCAAAAGGCGAATCCGGGCATCAACACGACCATCAAGGACCGGTATTTCAACTCGGCTTCGGCCACGCCCGCGTCGGTCTTTCCGGTGCTGATCAATCTGGCCCAGAAACATCTGGCAAAGATGGACGATGGCAGCGCCGTTTATTACAATAAGCAGCTTGGAGAGCTGCACAGCCGCATCACTGCGACCCTGCCCGCCCGCATGAGCCTGGAGGAGCAGAGTGCCTTCCAGATCGGCTATTACCACGAGACGCAGAAACGCTACACCAAGAAGGAGGAACAATAATGAGTGACGTGATCAAAAACCGCTACGATTTCGTGATCCTGTTCGATGTGGAGAACGGCAACCCCAACGGTGACCCGGATGCCGGCAATATGCCCCGCATCGACCCGGAGACCGGCTACGGCCTGGTGACGGACGTCTGCCTGAAACGAAAGATCCGCAACTATGTGGAGACCGCTAAGGAGGACGCCGCCGGTTACCGTATCTACATCAAGGACCAGGTACCCCTGCAGCGCAGCGATGCGGAAGCCCTCCAGTATCTGGGGGTGGATAAGGATCTGAAGGCGGCTAAAAAGGACGACCCCGCGCTGGACGGAAAGATCCGCGACTTTATGTGCCAGAACTTTTTCGATATCCGCACCTTCGGCGCCGTGATGACCACCTTTGTGAAGGGCAATCTGAACTGCGGCCAGGTGCGAGGCCCGGTGCAGCTGGGCTTCGCCCGCAGCGTGGACCCCATCGTGCCCCAGGAGGTCACCATCACCCGTGTGGCCATCACCACCGAGGCGGACGCCGAGAAGAAGGGCACCGAGATGGGCCGCAAGTACATCGTACCCTACGGTCTGTATCGGGCGGAAGGCTATGTTTCGGCCAATCTGGCCCGCAAGACCACCGGCTTTTCGGAGGAGGACCTGCAGCTGCTGTGGCAGGCGATCCTGAACATGTTCGAAAACGATCACAGCGCCGCCCGGGGCAAGATGGCGGTGCGGGAGCTGATCGTGTTCAAGCACGATTCGGAGCTGGGCAATGCCCCCGCCCATAAGCTGTTCGACGCGGTGCACGTAGCCCGGAAGGAGGGCGTTGCCGTGGCCCGGGGATACGGCGACTATGTGGTGACCGTGGACGAAGCGCTGCCTGCGGGCGTGACCTGCACGAGGATGGAATAATGGACCCCGACGACTATCTACAGATGTCTGGCATCCAGCACTTTTGCTTTTGCCGCCGCCAGTGGGCGCTGATCCACCTGGAACAGCAGTGGAAGGAAAACCAGCGCACAGCGGAAGGGCGTGTGCAGCACGAGCGCTGCCACGACGATGACTTCCGGGAAAAACGCAGCGGCCTGCTCACGGTGCGGGGGATGCGGGTGGTCAGCCACCGGCTGCGGCTGTCCGGCGTGTGCGACGTGGTGGAGTTCCGTACCGACCCGGCGGGAGTTCCCCTGCAGGGGCAGGAAGGGCTCTGGCTGCCCATGCCGGTGGAATATAAGCATGGGTCGCCCAAAGAAAGCGATGCCGACCGGCTGCAGCTCTGCGCACAGGCCATGGCATTGGAAGAAATGCTGGTCTGCGATGTGCCAAAGGGAGCGCTTTATTATGCAGAGGCCCGCCGCCGGGAACTGGTGGAATTGACGCCGGAGCTGCGGCAAAAAGCCCAGGCCATGGCGAACGAGATGAATGCGTACTTTGCCCGGGGGACTACGCCCAAGGTGAAGCCGGGCAAACACTGCAATGCCTGTTCGCTGAAGCAAGTGTGCCTGCCGGCGCTCTGCCGCCGGGCGGATGCAGCCGGGTATATCCGCAGCCATGTGCATGAAAAAGCGGAAGAAAGAGGCACTGTATGAGAAAGATGCTCAACACCTTGTTCGTCCTTACTGAGGACAGCTATCTGACGCTGGACGGGGAAAACGTGGTGGTCAACCAGGACAAGACCCAGACAGCCCGGTTCCCGCTGCACACCCTGGAAGCGATCCTCTGCTTTTCCTACCCCGGGGCCTCTCCCGCATTGATGGGCGCCTGCGCCGAAAAGAATATCGATCTGGTGTTTTTCTCGCCCAGAGGCCGGTTTTTGGCCCGGACGGTGGGCGAGCCAAAAGGCAATGTGCTGCTGCGGCAGGAGCAGTACCGGGCGGCGGACGATCCGAACATCAGCTGCCGGTATGCCCGCAGCTTTATCCTGGGCAAAGTGTACAATGCCCGCTGGGTGCTGGAGCGCGCCACCCGCGACCATCCCCAGCGGGTGCCGGTGGAAACGCTGAAAGGGATCTCCGGCCAGCTGGCGGACGCACTGCCCCGCATTGAGGATGCCATGACGCTGGAGGAACTGCGTGGGCTGGAAGGCGAGGCGGCGCAGCGCTACTTTGAGGGCTTCGACAGCCTGATCTTACAGCAGCGGGACGATTTTGCCTTCACCGGGAGGAACCGCCGGCCGCCGCTGGACCCCATCAACGCGCTGCTCTCCTTTGCCTATACCCTGCTGGCCAATGACTGCGCCGCCGCCTTGGAGGGGGTTGGGCTGGACCCGTATGTGGGCTTTTTGCACCGGCCCCGCCCCGGCCGGTCGAGCCTTGCCCTTGACCTGATGGAGGAGCTGCGGGCCGTGTATGCCGACCGTTTCGTGGTGACCTGCGTGAATCAAAAGCTCTTAACGCCCAAGCACTGTGAAAAGCAGGAGAGCGGGGCGGTGTGGCTTACTGACGAAGGCCGCCGGGCGTTTTTGAAAGCCTGGCAGCAGCGCAAGCAGCAGACCATCCAGCATCCGTTTTTGAACGAAAAGATCCCCTGGGGGCTGGTGCCCTATGTGCAGGCGCTGCTGCTGGCCCGCACGCTGCGGGGCGATCTGGACCGGTATCCGCCTTTCTTCTGGAAGTGAACGCCATTGCCTGGCAGCGGAAAAAAAGGAGGGCATTGACATGCTGGTTCTGGTAACGTACGATGTAAATACAGAGACGGCAGCCGGCCGCAAGCGGCTGCGCAAGGTGGCGAAAGCCTGCGTGGATCACGGCCAGCGAGTGCAGAATTCGGTGTTCGAGTGCCTGTTGGATGCGGCCCAGTATACGGTGTTCAAAGCGCAGCTGACCGCTCTGATCGACCCGGAAGCGGACAGCCTGCGGTTTTACCGGCTGGGTGATCGCTACAAAAGCAAGGTAGAACACGTTGGGGTGGCACCGCAGTGGTCCCAGGATGACATCCTGCTGCTTTAAATGGCAGGAAGCGGCGGCGTAGAAATGCCGCAGTGAAGTAGGCAAGTGCGCATCCTCAAATGCTGGTGCGAGAGGGAAGCGCACAGGATTTTCCCAAAGGGTTCGCACCAGGGAAATGCCATAAAAAGAGTGATATTCAGGACTTTTAAATGCGGGGAATAGGCAGTGCTGTTCCCGCATGGGTCTTTGTGAGCCTTTTTATTGGCAAAATGCTGCAAATCATGGCGGAAAATCCGTCATGTTTGCCGTCGCCCTCCGCAAGGAGGGCGTGGATAGAAATCTTGAGGCCCATGCCCACCTGCAGCCACTGGGTGTCGCCCTCCGCAAGGAGGGCGTGGATAGAAATATCAGGAGTGGCTCAAAAGCCAGACCTATGCCCGTCGCCCTCCGCAAGGAGGGCGTGGATAGAAATCTTAACACATCTTGAGAAATTCCAAAAACATTAGGTCGCCCTCCGCAAGGAGGGCGTGGATAGAAATACAACGAATCAGCAGGAATCCACGGTACGGGCCCTGTCGCCCTCCGCAAGGAGGGCGTGGATAGAAATGTCCACGCCGTCAAAAAGCAGGCGAGAGCCATCGGTCGCCCTCCGCAAGGAGGGCGTGGATAGAAATATCGAAAAAATCGGCGGCATTGCCCGCGCTGACAGTCGCCCTCCGCAAGGAGGGCGTGGATAGAAATATTACCGGAGTGTTTACCGGCGACTGGGTGGCTGCGTCGCCCTCCGCAAGGAGGGCGTGGATAGAAATG